>JAGXHC010000241.1 GCA_024636405.1 Sulfitobacter sp.
CTTCACGCCGTTTTACGGCCTGCATTTCGTGGTCGCGGCATTGGTGTCACGGGCGATGCGCGGCAATCTGCTGGCGGCACTCATGGCTACATTCTTTGGCAACCCGTTGACCTATGTGCCGATTGGCCTGTCGGCGCTGACAACAGGCCACTGGATTTTGGGCACCAATATGGGGGCCGATGACCACCGTTCCTTCGGTGGCAAATTCGTGGACGCGGGCCGTGACCTTCAGGAAAACTTCATCGCCATCTTCACCGACACGGATATGGACTGGACCGGACTGGCGGCGTTCTTTCATCAGGTCTTTTACCCCTATCTGATCGGTGGCATCCTGCCAGGCATCGCGTCTGCCAGCGTCTGCTACTATCTGTCGGTGCCGGTGCTGCGCGCCTATCAAAAGCGCCGCAGGGGCATGATCAAGGCCAAGTTCGAGGCATTGAAACAAAAAGCGGTGGCCAAGGCTGACGCCAAACGAAAAGCGGAATAGGCTGCGCGCGACTCATACTGAAGGGCGAAAAATAATGGCCGAAGGTGCGAAAATAATGGCCGAAGGGACAAAAATAATGGCGGAACAAAAGCTGCGGCTCGGCGTGAATATTGACCATGTCGCCACGGTGCGCAACGCGCGGGGCGGCGCTTATCCCGATCCGCTGCGCGCCGCAAAGATCGCGGAAAAGGCAGGCGCCGACGGGATCACCGCCCATCTGCGCGAAGACCGGCGTCATATCTCGGACGCTGACATCGAAGGGCTGATCGAAGTGCTTTCCGTGCCGCTCAACTTTGAGATGGCAGCGACCGATGAGATGCAGAAAATTGCGCTGCGCCATAAACCGCACGCCGTTTGCATCGTTCCCGAAAAGCGCGAAGAACGCACCACCGAAGGCGGGCTCGAAGTTGCGCGCGAAGAGAACCGGCTGGCCCATTTCATCGCGCCCCTGCGGGATGCAGGATGCCGGGTATCCATCTTCATCGCAGCAGACGAGCGCCAGATCGAAGCCGCCAACCGGATCGGCGCAGAGGTCATCGAACTGCACACCGGCGCGTATTGTGACGCCTTTGCCGAAGGCCGCTGGCCAGAAGCCCAGGAAGAGCTGAAAAAGCTCGAGGCAATGGCGACATTCGCCCACGACTTGGGGCTGGAAGTCCACGCCGGCCACGGGCTGACCTACGATACGGTTTCCCCGATCGCCGCGTTCCCCGAGGTCCGGGAGCTGAACATCGGGCATTTCCTGATCGGTGAAGCGATATTCATGGGGCTGCACCCTGCGATCACCGAAATGCGCCGCCTGATGGATGACGCGCGGGCATGACGCCGGTCCGCACCACGCAGGCGCTGCCGTGATCCTCGGCATCGGCACGGATCTGGCCAATATCGACCGGATACAGGGCACGCTTGACCGTTTCGGCGACCGCTTCCGCAACCGCGTTTTCACCCCGGTCGAACAACGCAAGGCGGAACGGCGCAAGGACGTGGCCGGAACCTATGCCAAACGGTGGGCTGCCAAAGAGGCCTGCTCAAAAGCGTTGGGCACCGGGCTGCGCATGGGTATCTCATGGCGCGACATGGCGGTCAGCAATCTGCGTACCGGTCAGCCGGTGATGCACGTGACGGGGTGGGCGGCGGAACGGCTGGCCGCAATGACGCCCGCAGGTCACGAGGTGATCATTCACGTCACCCTGACGGACGATCATCCCTGGGCGCAGGCCTTTGTCGTGATCGAGGCGCGTCCGCTGTCCGGCGGGCGTTGACGGGCGGCTGGTGACCGGCGTCCAAATTGCAGCGCGCGCCGCATTAACCCGCCGGATCGTGCACCGCGGGGTGTACGCAGGGTGTACGGGCTGTGCACGCCGATCACCGCCCGCATCGCAGTGAAAAAAAGGCCGTTAACCCCGATTCGCTGCATTTGCCCGGCACCGTCCCATTAACGCCTCCCGCCGCCGCTTGACTTGCCCCGCGCACACCCGCATGTAACCCCCGACCAGACACAATGGAGCATCACATGGCCGAGACCGAAAAGAAGGGCAACGCCTTTGTCGAAACGATCAAGACAATCGTCTATGCGCTGCTCATCGCGGGCGTGTTCCGCACCCTTTTCTTTCAGCCGTTCTGGATCCCGTCCGGCTCCATGAAAGAGACGCTGCTGATCGGTGATTTCCTCTTTGTGAACAAGATGGCCTACGGTTATTCCTATGCCTCGTGCCCCAGTTTGATGTTGCCGCGTTTCGGCATAGAAGTCGACGCCGAAGACATCTGCGGGGTCTTTGACAGCGACAACAAACGCCTGTTCGGCGGCACCCCCGAGCGCGGCGATGTGGTGGTATTCCGGCACCCGGTTTCGAGCCGCGATTATATCAAAAGGCTGATCGGACTTCCGGGTGATACGGTGCAGATCCAGAACGGCGTGCTGCGCATCAACGGCACCCAGGTTGAGCTTGAAGACGACAGTGACTTCGAAGAGGTCATGACCAGCCAGGGCCCGCAGGGCTTGCGTCCGCGCTGTCAGAACGGGGCCGTCGGCGAAGGCGGCAGTTGCATCAAGGGTCGGCAGATTGAGACGCTGCCGAACGGCGTGAAACATGCGATCCTCAATATCGGCGACCAGCAATCGGATCATACCGGGGTCTATAATGTGCCCGAGGGCCACTATTTCTTCATGGGCGATAACCGTGACAACTCTGCCGATAGCCGTCTGGCGCAGCAGGCGGGGGGCGTCGGATTTGTGCCCTACGAAAACCTGATCGGGCGCGCGGACCGCATTGTGTTCAGTTCGGCTGGCCGGTCGATGTTCTTCTTCTGGACCTGGCGGAGCGACCGGTTTTTCAAAGCGATCAGATGAAGCTAAGCGCCGAACTCAAGGTCTTCGAGGGCCGCATCGGGCACCTTTTCGCCACGCCTGAACACCTGATCCGCGCCGTGACGCACGCCTCGATGTCCTCAGCAAACCGGGACGACAATC
This sequence comes from Sulfitobacter sp., assembly GCA_024636405.1. The sequence goes on from JAGXHC010000241.1 coordinate 2,958, forward strand.
AGCGGCTTGAGTTTCTGGGCGACCGGGTGCTGGGGCTGGTCATGGCAGAGGCGCTTCTGGCGCAGGATCCGGGCGCATCCGAAGGCCAGCTTGCGCCCCGGTTCAACGCCTTGGTGCGCAAGGAAACCTGCGCCGACGTCGCGCGCGAAATTGATCTGGGCACGGTGCTGAAACTGGGCCGCTCCGAGATGATATCGGGCGGGCGGCGCAAGATGGCATTGCTGGGGGATGGCATTGAAGCGGTGATCGCGGCGGTCTATCTGGACGGTGGCTTTGACGCGGCCAAGGCGATGGTGCTACGACTTTGGGGCAAGCGTTTGCACAATGTCGAAGACGACGCGCGCGATGCCAAAACCGCGCTACAGGAATGGGCACAGGCGCGCGGTCTGCCGCCACCTGCCTATGTCCAGACGGCGCGCACAGGGCCGGACCACGCGCCCCATTTTACCATTTCCGCCCGGTTGCAGAACGGCGCATCTGCAGACGCAAGTGCAGCCTCAAAACGCGCCGCTGAACAGGCCGCCGCCGCACATCTGCTGGCACAACTGGAGAAGACATCATGACCACCCGTGCCGGATTCGTCGCCTTGATCGGAGAACCGAACGCAGGCAAATCAACCCTTTTGAACCGTATGGTCGGGGCCAAGGTCAGCATCGTGACCCACAAGGTCCAGACCACCCGCGCCCGCATCCGTGGCGTGGCGATGGAAGGCGAAAGCCAGATCGTTTTTGTCGACACGCCGGGGCTTTTCCAGCCGCGGCGCCGGTTGGACCGCGCAATGGTCGCCGCCGCCTGGGGCGGGGCGTCGGACGCTGATGTGGTGGTGCTGCTGGTCGAGGCGCACAGGGGCATGTCCGAGGGGGTGGAACGCATCCTCGAAGGGCTGACCGAAATCGCCAAGGGCCGCAAGGTGGCGCTGGCCATCAACAAGATCGACCGCGTCGAAGCGCCCGTTCTGCTGGGGCTAAGCAAGAAGCTGAACGACCGGTTCGACTTTGCCGAAACCTTCATGATTTCCGCCGAGAAGGGCCACGGGGTCGACACCCTGCGCCAATGGCTTGCCCACGAGGTGCCGCAGGGACCGTGGCTATATCCCGAAGACCAGATCGCGGACCTGCCAATGCGGATGATCGCAGCAGAAATGACGCGCGAAAAGCTGACCCTGCGGCTGCATCAGGAACTGCCCTACCAGCTGACGGTGGAAACCGAAGCCTGGGAAGAGCGCAAGGACGGCTCTGCGCGGATTGACCAGCTGATCTATGTCATCAGGGATGGTCACAAGGGCATCGTTCTGGGCAACAAGGGCGAGACGATCAAGGCCGTGGGCAAGGCCGCCCGCGAGGAGATCGAGACATTTCTTGGCCGCAAGGTGCATCTCTTCCTGCAAGTCAAAGTGCGCGCGAACTGGCTGGAGGAATCTGAGCGCTACACCGAAATGGGGTTGGATTTCAAAGATGGCAATGACAAATCGTGATCGGCGCCGAGGCGTCCAGACCTCAGATCCGGCACCATTGTCCGTCCGGCAAATGACATGGCCCGCCTGACCGCGCGCTTCTGGGTGGACGCCTATCTGACGCGTCTGCGGTTGCACGATATTCCCGCCTTTGTTGTGGCGCACGGCGATGACACCGGCGGTGCTGTGTTGGTCAAGCTGGCGACGCTGGACGGGCGCGCCGTGTTGTTCCAACGCTCCTTCGATCTGATGAGCGGCGAACGGCGCTGGGTTGAACTTGTGACCGGGGATGAGGCCGACGTTGACGCCACCGTGGCCCGGCAACGCGGCTTTGACCCCGATCTTTGGGTGATCGAGGTTGAGGATCGCGCAGGCCGGCACCTGCTGGATCAGGACGGGCTCGCCTGATGGAATGGCGCGATCAGGGCATATTGCTGAGCGCGCGACGACACGGTGAGACTTCTGCCATCATCGAAGTTTTCACACCGACGCGGGGGCGGCATGTGGGCGTGGTGCGGGGCGGCACCAGCCGCAAGATTGCCCCCATCCTGCAACCGGGTGCGCAGCTTGACGTGGCATGGCGTGCACGGCTTGAGGAACACATCGGCAATTTCACGGTCGAGCCGGTACGCAGTCGCGCTGCGGTCGCAATGGGCGATCGGCTGGCCCTTGCAGGATTAAACGCGGTGACGGCGCTTTTGTCTTTCTGTCTGCCAGAGCGCGAGGCGCATGAGCCGCTATACCTGCGCACATTGGCGTTGCTTGATCTGTTGGGGCAGGGGGATGTCTGGCCTTTGGCCTACCTGCAATGGGAATTGGCGCTGCTGGATGAGATGGGCTATGCGCTCGATCTTTCGGTCTGTGCGGCGACGGGATCGACGCAAGATCTGGCATTTGTGTCCCCCCGGACGGGGCGGGCCGTGTCGCGCGCGGGCGCGGGCAAATGGTCGGACCGACTGCTGCCGTTGCCGGATGTCCTGCGCGGTTTGGGTGATGCAGAGGACGCCGATATTGCACAGGGGTTTGTGACGACGGGATATTTCCTGACGGAGCATCTGGCGTATGATCTGGGTGGGAAACCTCTGCCAGAAGCGCGCGCGCGCTTTGTAGAGATCTTCAGTCGGCGGCGGTAAAAACCATCTTCAGCCCGTCAGGATTGGACAGGATCAACGTGTCACCGCCCACCTCGATCAGGGTTGCCTGGCCAAGTGCTGCAAGAAATGCGACTTCGGCATCCAGCGCCGGACAAGCAAGTCTGGTGGATGCAATCAGGCCGGCGTCGAACCAGGGATAGGGCACCGTCATTGTCGCGACATAACTGTTGCACGGGCCATCGCCGGCAATCTTGCCTGCGGCCGGAAACCGGAGTGTTGCACGCGCGTCAAAGGCGACTTCGTTGACTTCTATCAGGGTCCATTCCCTGTCACCGGCACCATAAGCGCGCGCTGTTTCATCGCCTTGGCAAGCGTCGATCCCGAAAATGGCGGGCAAAAGCAGAAGAAGCCGCACCCCGGTTCCTTTCAGCGCAGCGCCAGAACGGTATCGACCAGCGTGTCGAACGTCTGTTGGCGAGTGGCCTTGTCATCGCTGATCTGCGGCAATCCCACAAGCGTGGCCAACAAGGCGCGTGCAAAGTCGGGGTTGCCAAGATCAAGCTGGCGCAACAACCGTGTCAGATAGACCAGCCGCTGCGCATCGACCTCCTGAAGCGTGGCGGCGACCAGCGGATTGCCTTGCGCCCAGACCCGAAGACTTGCTTCGGTCCGGTCGGCCAGCAGAACGGTGCCGAAGTTGCGCAGGCTCTGATCGGCTGGGCCGGTGCCCTCAACCAGTGCCATGACCGCCGCCAACGCGTCTGCCTGCCAATGGGCCAAAAGGGCAGTATGGTAGGCCGGGACGTCCTTGAAGTGCCAGTAGAAGGATCCCTTGGTGGTCCCGATCCGGCGGGCCATGGGTTCGGCAGCCAAAGCCTGCGGCCCATCGGACTGCAGGGCGTCGAGCCCTGCAAGCAACCAGATGTGAGGGGTCAGTCGGGGCGCGCGCATGACGGTTGCATAGGCCCGCCATCAGGCCGGGGCAAGAGGCGCGTTGGCCGATTTCGACCAATTTTGTCGCGGCAGGCTGAGACATCGCCAAGCTGACTGTGAATGGCTGAAGCCATGATAGCTCCCCGCGCACCATTGCTCATGACCCACACGCACATCCCGAAACCGCGGGATTTCGCGATACTTGCCGGATTGGAGGCGGGGGTGCGCGGCATGCTGATGTCGGTCATGCCGCTGGTCATGTACCGCACCTTTGGCAATGCGGCACTGGTAAGCCAGATTTATCTGGCTGTCGGTATTGCGTCACTGTTGTTTGGGCTGATGGTGCCAAGCCTCGCGGGCAAACTGTCACGGCGCTGGACATACACCGGGGGAACGGTGCTGTATCTCAGTGGTGTGTCGCTGGCCGTGACCGGCGTGCCTGTTTTGCAGGCGTTGGCGCTCTGCACCCTGAGCTTGGCGACGGTAACCTGCGCGGTCTGTCTGAACGCCTATGTGCTCGATTATATCGAGCGAACCAACCTGGGAACGTCCGAGACACTGCGGCTGGTCTACAGCGGGCCAAGCTGGGTCATCGGCCCGATCCTGGGAGTGTGGCTGCTGAATTGGTGGGCGCCTGCGCCATTTCTCGTGGCGGGATGTTTCGCCCTGACACAGGTGGCGATGTTCTGGAAACTGCGCTTGGGCAACGGCAAACAGATCGCGCGGGCGCGGTCCGCGTCACCCTCGCCTGTTGCATATCTGGGGCGGTTCTTTCGCCAGCCCCGGCTGATCGCCGGATGGGTATTTGCGGTGATCCGGTCGTGTGGCTGGTGGGTTTATGTGGTCTATCTGCCAATCTTCTGCGTCCAGAACGGACTGGGAGATTCCGTCGGAGCGGCGGCGCTGTCTGCCTCCAACATGACGCTTTTTGTGGCGCCCATGCTGATGCTGCTTGTCCGCCGGATTGGCGTTCGCAATGCCGTCAGCGGTGCGTTTTTTATTGGCGGCGGATTGTTCGTTGTCGGGTGGGGGCTGGCCGGTGCGCCTTGGCTGGTGGTGGCAAGCCTCTATCTGGGGTCGGTCATGCTGATCATGCTGGACGTATGCGGCAGCCTGCCGTTCCTGATGGCAGTCAGGCCATCGGAGCGCACGGAAATGTCGGCAGTCTATTCCAGCTACCGCGACATGTCTGGCATCTTGACACCAGCTGTAGCGGCCTTGGTGCTGACGGTAATGCCGATAGCGGGGCTGTTCGCGGCCTGCGGCGGGGGCATGTTGTTTGCGGGATGGCTGGCGCGGGGGTTGCACCCGCGCCTTGGTGCGGTCCGGTTCAGCCCAGCAGACGCCGCGCAATAACCTGCGCCTGAATTTCCGCAGCGCCCTCAAAGATGTTCAGGATACGCGCATCACACAGCACGCGGCTTATCTTGTACTCCAGCGCAAAGCCGTTGCCGCCGTGGATCTGAAGCCCGTTGTCAGCAGCGGCCCATGCAACACGCGCCCCAAGAAGCTTGGCCATGCCAGCCTCCACATCGCAACGCCGTCCCTGGTCCTTTTCAAAAGCACTGAAGTAGGTCAATTGCCGCGCGATCATCAGTTCAACCGCCATCATTGCCAACTTGCCCGAAACGCGAGGGAAGTTGATCAGCGATTTGCCAAACTGCTTGCGATCAATGGCATATTGCATCGAAATATCGAGCGCGGATTGCGCCACACCGATGGCGCGGGCCGCCGTCTGGATGCGCGCACTCTCAAACGTCTCCATAAGCTGTTTGAAGCCCTTGCCTTCAACCCCGCCAAGCAGGTTTTCGCCCTTCACCTCAAAGCCATCAAAGGCCAGTTCGTATTCCTTCATGCCGCGGTAGCCCAGCACCTCAATTTCGCCGCCCGTCATACCCGGTGTGGGAAAGGGCTCCGCGTCATCGCCGGCGGTCTTTTCGGCCAGAAACATCGACAGGCCGCGGTGATCTGTTGTGTCCGGATCGGTGCGCGCCAGAAGGGTCATCACATGGGTGCGTGCGGCGTGGGTGATCCAGGTCTTATTGCCCGTAACCTTATAGATATCGCCTTCTTTTACCGCGCGGGTCCGCAACGAGCCAAGATCGGAGCCCGTGTTGGGCTCGGTGAAAACTGCGGTCGGCAAGGTTTCCGCGCTGGCGATCCGGGGCAGCCATTTCTGTTTTTGCGCGTCGGTGCCACCGCAAAGGATCAACTCCGCCGCGATCTCTGAGCGGGTGCCAAGAGAACCAACACCGATGTAGCCGCGCGACAGTTCTTCCGACACAACGCACATCGACGCCTTGCTAAGCCCAAGTCCGCCAAACTCCTCCGGGATTGTCAGGCCAAAGACACCCATTTCGGCCAACTCGTTGATCACCTCCATCGGGATCAGCTCGTCATTCAGGTGCCAGCTGTGGGCGTGGGGTTCTACCTTTTCAAGCGCGTAGCGCCGGAACTGAGCGCGAATCATTTCGAGTTCTTCATCAAGCCCTGATGCACCAACGATCACGTTGGCACTGTGTTCCTGCATCAGTTCAACCAAGCGGCTGCGCGCGGCCTGCGTGTTACCCGCCTGCGTCAACTTCATGATCGCGGGAACCATCAATGCGCGCGTCTCGTCCTGAGACAGGCCCAGATCCTGCAGGCGCACAATCTCGCCTTGGTTCATTTGGATGCCGCCGTATATCTGCCAGAGATATTCGCCAAACGCGATCTGGTGCAGCAGCTGTTCGGTTTCTCCAAAACGGCCATCGCTTTGCAGCCGTTCAGCCCACCCCTGCATCTGCCGCAATGCCTGTGCGTAGGTGGCAAGCCACGCCAGCCCATGCGCGGCGGTCTGGTGCGCTTCGATCAGCGGGGCGCAAACGCGGCCCTTGTCGGACACGAGGGTGCGGACAGAACTGACCGCCTGCGCCAGCACGGCATCCACCGGCGGCAGCGCAGCGGCGGTGAGTGTCAGCAGATCGTCGAGAATCACCGGGGTTTGCATCGTCATTTCCTGCCCATCATGTGCCATCGTAACCATCCTCTTGAAGTTGGGGCCGGGGATAACCCTTTCGCAGGTGCAGCACAACAAAGATACAATTGGCTGCGTCATTTTGGTTGAAAGTTGCGCGCCTGTAAGAAGTGATTTTTGCAGTGCAGCATTTTCCTCAGGTGATAAGCAGTCGGCATGGATATGTATTTTGGTTTTCTTGATCCGCTACACCTGATTTTGGCCTTGCTCATCGCCATGGTGGCCGGATTCGTCAAAGGCGTGGTGGGATTTGCCATGCCGCTGGTGCTGATTTCGGGGCTGACGACATTTATCGCGCCCGAACTGGCGCTTGCCGGTCTGATTCTACCGACGTTGGTGACCAACGGTTGGCAGGCTTTGCGGCAAGGCCCGCAAGCCGCTTTGGGGTCAATCCGACGTTTTCGCGTGTTTTTAGGTGCAGGCCTTGTGACGCTTATCATTTCAGCGCAACTGGTGCGCGTTATCCCGGATCGGACCATGCTGCTGGTGATCGGGGTGCCGGTGGTGTTCTTTGCCTTGCTGCAATTGTCAGGCGCCAAATTTCATCTTGCGCGGCGCTCGCCCGCGATCGAAGCCGCAGTCGGTGCGTTTGCCGGTGCCATTGGCGGTGTGTCAGGGATCTGGGGGCCGCCAACGGTGGCTTATTTGACGGCACTTGGCACGCAGAAGCATGATCAAATGCGAATACAGGGCGTCATTTACGGATTGGGTGCGGTTGCCCTTCTGGGTGCTCACATAGGGTCAGGTGTACTGCGCGCCGCGACAGTACCGTTTTCAATTTCTCTTATCATACCGGCGCTGGTGGGCATGTGGTTGGGCAGCCAGGTCATGGACCGCATCGACCAGCCGGCGTTCCGGCGGGCGACGCTGTTTGTGCTGCTGCTTGCCGGAGCCAACCTGCTGCGCCGGGCCTTTGTCTGACGATCAACCCTGCCTGACAACGGTAACACCCGACACATCCTCAATGAATGTAACGATGCGTGATTTTATGGTTTCGTCCTTTATAGCAGCAAGGGCGTTGACGATGTCCATGCCGGGATCGCGCTTGGGTGGCTGGTTCGTGTTGTCGTGCAAGCCGTCAAAGAAGTAGGACGGCGGCACGTCAAGGATTTGAGACAGTTCAAAAAGCCTGCTCGCGGCAACTCGATTTGACCCGATTTCGTATTTCTGGATTTGCTGAAAGGATAAATCCAGCTTTCTGGCAATATCTGTCTGTGAAAGGCGCCGCAGGGTGCGGATCTGCTTTAACTTGCGACCGACATGGACGTCTACAGGATGTGACATAAATGGAACCTCTGGTTGAACACCCCTAAGACATCCTAAAAATCCGAATTTCGATCAATTAATTAGATTTTTCCATTTTTGGTTGAAGTATAACCAATAGATGGGTGATACCTGTTGCGATAACGGGTGATTTATTTACTATCTCAGATTATGAACGAAAATATTAAACCAACTCTCAATTCGGAAACCGCAGTGCTTGTGCCGCCACCTTTGCTGTACGAAATGATACGGTCATTCACCGTTTTGGCGCAGACTTTGAATTTATCGCATGCCGTTGAACAGCTTGGGAGCACGCGACAAACTGTGCGGCGCCATATCAATCAACTTGAAATTATGCGGGGCAGCCCGTTATTTCAGGTGGTCGACCGCCATTACCTCCTTACAGACGAAGGCCGCGCGGCCTTGCCGGATGCAAAAGATATTCTTGCCCGTGGCGCTACGTGGTTGCGCGGCCAGACTGGCAGTCACGATATGCTGCCTTATCTGCGGGCCGAAGTCGGGGATTGGCAGTTCCATCAGCAACAACAGCCCATCGGCCGCATCTGGGACGATGACGCGGTGCTGATACGCGAAGTGTTTCGCGCCTGGACCATGTCATCGGGCCAGATTGAACATCCGTGTTTTGCGCATGTGCGGCCTTATCTGATCATCTACAGGCATTCAGAAGTCGGTTGGATTTGTGTCGAATTTGGTGAGAAATCGGTTTATGTCCAATGGTTTGGTATCGACTTCGCCCGGTCAAGTATTGGCAGACCGATTGCGAAGATGCCCGCAGGCGAGGAATTTTCCCACCTTCTTGATCAGTCGTTTTATGAAGTCGAAGCCACACAAATGGGCAGGCTTGATCACGTCTTTACGCACATGCCGGTTCTTGAGACAGCCAGTTTTGCGCCGGTTACCTATCAGCGGCTGATGCTAAGTTGTGCGTTTCCGGACGGGTCGCGTGCGGTTCTTTCGCTCGTGCTGCCGCTGACTGATATTTCTACGTTCAACCTTGATGAAACGTTGATCGGCAAGGTTAACAAATTGGAGGCGCCACAATTTGACCCTAAAGATGCCATGTTTGAAAAGGTGAGTTGTGCCGTAAAATAAGGGCGCTAGCAAAAAACGGCACGTGATGTGCAATTTTCGGGCGTTTTTCTGCCGTATGTATTAACCTCAGATACATTCGGTAAGGAGAACGCCCAATGACAATTCAATTTCCGCGAGATTCCGCGCTGTTTATCGCGACGAGTCGCGATATACTGCGCACTCACGGCATCGAGATCACAATCGGTAGCGATTTCGACGAATACCGCAAAATTATCGAATCGGAACGTCCGATGCAGAAACTTGGCGCGCCGTTTGATCCCGGATTGCACCAGTTCAATAGCAAGAGCGCCTTTTGGCTGGTCGGCCGCAACGAAAACGGGGACCTGATCCATACGCAGGCGGCCAAGCACGTCAAACTTGGTGGCAAGAACCTGAGCAACTATCTGTTGCGACAGTTTCGCGATTTCCCACCACCAATACCGGGTGTGGATGTGGGCAAATCACGTTATCGCGCAACGCCGGGCGCGCACCGGATCATGGGCAAAGTCATCTATCACGGTGAGGTCTGGATGGCACCCGAAGAGGGGCGCTATCGGGGTGTGGGGCTCTCTACTGTTCTTGCGCGTACTGGCCTGCTTGAGGTGGTGCGGCGCTGGGATCCCGACTGGATCTATGGCTTTATGCTGCGCGCAGTCGCTTTCAAAGGCTTTTCGGAGCGAATGGGCTACATGCATAATGAGCCCGGCGCGCTTATGTGGTCGGTCGAAGGCCGCGATGCGCCCATCGAGGCGTTCCTGACTTATCTCAGCAGTGAAGACGCGAGATATCTGTTGGATATTCCCGTTGAGGACCTTGTGGCCCAAGCGGCCTGAGCCGAATTGAAAGCGAGCCGTGCGAAACTGCGGCTCGCTTTCTTATGGGGTCTGATTAACCCAGCGCCGCCGCTTTGACTTCATCGTCAATGAACGGCAGATATTGTTCGAAATTCTCCGCGAACATCGTGACAAGTTTTGTCGCCTGCCGATCATAGGATGCAGGATTGTCCCATGTGCGGCGCGGGTCCAGCAAGATGTCGGGCACACCGGTGACAGAGACCGGGACAGCAAAGCCAAAGTTTGCGTCTTTGCGGAATTCCGCCTCTGCCAGCGATCCGTCCAGCGCTGCGGTCAGCAAAGCACGTGTCGCCTTAATCGGCATACGCGACCCAGTGCCATAGGCACCACCAGTCCAACCGGTATTCACCAGCCAGCAAGTTGCGCCATGTTGCGCGATCTTTTCCCGCAGCAGGTTGCCGTAAACCTCGGGCCGCCGCGGCATGAACGGCGCGCCGAAGCAGGTGGAGAATGTGGGCTCTGGTTCCGTCACTCCGCGTTCAGTGCCCGCAACCTTGGACGTAAACCCAGACAGAAAATGGTACATGGCCTGCGCAGGGGTGAGACGCGCAATCGGGGGCAGAACCCCGAAGGCATCGCAGGTCAGCATGATGATATTCTTGGGATGCCCGCCAACAGCCTTTGCCGATGCGTTGGAAATATAGTGCATTGGATAAGCGCAGCGCATGTTTGCGGTGAGCGAATCATCGTTGAAATCAAGTTCCATGGTTTCTTCGTCATGGACCATATTCTCGATTACTGTCGCGAACTTGGATGTGGTGTCATAGATTTCCGGCTCCGCTTCGCGGCTCAGATTGATTGTCTTGGCATAGCAGCCGCCTTCAAAGTTGAAGGTGCCGGTGTTTGACCAGCCGTGTTCATCATCCCCGATCAGGGTGCGGTCAGGGTCTGCGGACAACGTCGTCTTGCCCGTGCCTGAAAGGCCAAAAAAGATCGCGGTATCGACAGGATTTCCCGTGGCGTGGTTGGCCGAACAGTGCATCGGCATGATGCCTTTGTCAGGCAGTAGGTAATTCAACAGCGTGAAAACCGATTTCTTGTTTTCACCGGCATATTCAGTGCCGCCAATCAGGATCAATTTGCGGTCAAAGTTCATCGCAATCACGGTATC
>JAGXHC010000242.1 GCA_024636405.1 Sulfitobacter sp.
CCCACGATGCAGCGACCCAGTTGACCGATCTTGGTCTTGATATTCAACCGGTTTCGGATCTGGATGCCGAAGTCGGTGCTGCTGACACTATCATCACAACGACACCAGCAACCACGCCGTTGTTCGCGGATGGTCTGGTCCGCAAGGGCACCCACGTGACCGCAATAGGCGCGGACAGTCCGGGAAAGCAGGAAGTCCCCACAGGTCTGGTCGCATCCGCGTCTTTGCGTGTTTGCGATATGGCGCGACAGTCCCTGAACCACGGCGAATTCCAAACTGCCAGCCGTGCCGATGCCACTTTGAAAGTCGTGGAACTGGGTCAGATCTTGTCAGGCGCACACGCCGGGCGAACGTCGGACGATCAGATCACCATCGCTGATCTGACCGGGATCGCGGCGCAGGACATTGCAATCACCCAAGGTATCATTGATGCGGCCGCCTCCGCCAACAACACATAGAGGAAACGCTATGACAGCTTCGACCGCCGTTTTGGAACAAGCAGCGCTTTCGGTCGCTGCACACCGCCGCATCAAGCGCTGGCTGACGTTGACGCCGTGCATCACATCACGGCTATCGTTTGAGAATGACACCGGGCTTGTCTTCAAGGCAGAGAACTTTCAACAGACCGGATCATTCAAATTTCGGGGCGCCTTGGCAAAGCTGACATCGCTATCGACGGATGTTCCGGCGATTACGGCCTCTTCGGGCAATCATGGCCTTGCCCTTGCGACTGCGGCGCAGATGACAGGCCACGATTTGACCGTGGTTCTACCTGAGACGGTAGCACGGGAAAAACTGTCCAAGATCAAGGCGCTTGGGGTGGAAACCATTCTTCACTCAAATGATGCCGGCCTTGCGGAACAACACGCTCAGGCTTTGGCCAGGGAGCAGGGCAAGATCTACGTCTCGCCCTATAACGATCCGCAGGTCATCGCCGGACAGGGCACCATTGCGCTGGAACTGCTTGAACAACTTCCCCGGCTCGATGTCGTCTATATTTCCATTGGCGGCGGCGGGCTTATCTCTGGGATGGGGTCCGTGATCAAGGCGTTTTCACCGGGCACCCGTGTTGTCGGCGTCAGCGCCAGCAATTCGGCAGCACTGGCCGCAAGCATCCGCGCAGGCCGCATCGTAGAGGTCACCCATTCGGATACTTTGGCGGACGGATGTGCCGGTGGTGTTGATGAAGGGTCCGTGACGTTGGATCTAGGAACGCAGGTGATCGACGAGTTGATCGATTGTTCTGAGGAACAGATCGCAGAGGGGCTGCGGCATATGGCGTGGACAGAGAAAATGCTTGTTGAGGGATCAGCCGGACTGGCGCTTGCGGCTTGGCAGGCTGACGCACCGAACCGAACCGGCAAAGTGAGCGCCGTGGTTCTGTGTGGCGCGAATTTTGACCGTGACCGGATCGCACCAGTGATCGGTGCGGCGCTGTGATCTTGCTTGATGAACCTGGCCTGGTGTCGGGATATGTGTCGTTTCATAACTCGACCAATAAAAGCGCGTGGCAATCGGTGCGGCTGCCCATTCACTGTCTGAACGGCAGTACAGGGCCCACAACATTGGTCCTGGGTGGGATGCACGGCGACGAATACGAAGGCCCTGTGGCGATTGATGCTTTGGCACAGGCCGTTGATACGAAGGAGCTGATTGGTCGGCTTATCCTTTTGCCCGCGATCAACCTTCCTGCCGTGATGGCGGGAACGCGGCTGACGCCTGACGATGGGCTGAACATGAACCGCGTTTTTCCGGGCGACCCTTTGGGCAGTCTGACCCATCGAATTGTAGATTGGCTGAGCCAGACTTTGATCCCGCAGTCTGACCATGTTGTCGATCTGCATTCCGGGGGGCGGACATTGAACTTTGCCCCCTGCATTTTGTTGCCCGAAGCGTCAGGCACATTGTCCGTTGCGAAAAAAGCAGGCATGGCATTTGGCGCACCTTTCACCGTTCTAATTGCAGAAGACCACGCCCCGATGATGATCGATGCCGTCGTTGAACGGTTGGGAAAGGTCATGATTGCGTCTGAACTTGGCGGTGCTGGCATGGTGACACGCCACACCGCAACGCTTGCGACGGAAGGTCTGTCGCGGATGGTTGCGGCGTTGGGGCATCTGCCAGTGTCCGAGACGCCACCGGCTTCGCACTATGTGCGGTTGCCGGCGTCCGACAAGTTTCTGATCTGCGATGACGATATGATTTTTGTACCTGCTGTCGATCTCGGAGACCGCGTTCAGAAGGGTGACGTCATCGGGCATGGCCGGTTCATCGACCGCATTGGCGTGCCCCCGCGCGCCTACTTTGCGCCAAGCAACGGCTGGATGCTTTGTTTCGGCGGACAGGGGTTGTCGCGCAGAGGCGACGTGGTGGCGGTGGTTGCGGAAGACGTGCAGTGACCAATTTGAGGTGCATCGGTGGGGTGGAAATCAATTATCCCTAAATGATTATTTTCGAATAACAATTTAGGGATATTTGGTGCCCAGGAGAGGACTCGAACCTCCACACCGTTGCCAGTACTAGCACCTGAAGCTAGCGCGTCTACCATTCCGCCACCTGGGCAGGTGTCGTGAAACGTGCACATAAGGATAGCTGCGGTGGGTGTCAATTGCATTTTCTGGCCTTCCAGCAAGTTCTCTTCACCCCTGTCTCAAGTTGGCGCGGAATTGCGGCTTGTCGCTTGTCGGGCCGGAGGGTACATCCTTGGGGGATAAGAGCGCGCGAAGGAGCATTTCCATGTCCAAGCTGGTTACCATCTACGGCGGGTCAGGGTTTTTGGGGCGGTATATTGCGCGCCGCATGGCGCGGGCCGGGTGGCGCGTGCGGGTGGCTGTGCGGCGCCCGAATGAGGCGCTGTTTGTGCGGACCTACGGCGTTGTCGGTCAGGTCGAGCCTGTGATGTGCAATATTCGCGACGACGTTTCTGTGCGGGCGGCTTTGCAGGGGGTCGATGCAGTGGTCAACTGCGTGGGTGTGCTTGTCGAAAGCGGCAAGAACGGATTTGAGGCGGTACAGGCTGAAGGTGCTGAGCGTATTGCGCGGCTGGCCTCAGAAGCGGGCGTGCCGCAGTTGGTGCAGATTTCGGCCATCGGAGCGGATGCAGAATCAGACAGCAAGTACGCCCGGAGCAAGGCCACGGGCGAAGACGGCGTGCTGAAGTTTATGCCGGACGCCATCATCCTGCGGCCATCGATCATTTTTGGGCCGGAAGACGCTTTCTTTAACCGCTTTGCAGGGATGACCCGGATGGGTCCGGTGCTGCCTGTTGTGGGGGGTAATACGCTGTTTCAACCGGTTTATGTTGATGATGTAGCCCAAGCGGCGGAACTGGCGATATCTGGCAAGGTGGCGAGCGGCATCTATGAGCTTGGTGGTCCGGACGTGGATACGTTCCGCGGGCTGATGCAGCGGATGCTGGATGTGATCAATCGCCGTCGGATGGTGGTGAACATGCCGATGTGGCTGGCGGGGATTATGGCGTTCGGCTTTGACATGCTCCAAGCGATGACGCTGGGACTTTTTACCAACAATATGCTGACGCGGGATCAGGTGAAGAACCTGGGCCGCGACAATATCGTGGCGGATGGCGCAAAGGGATTTGACGCATTTGGCATCACGCCGATGTCGATGACGTCCATCCTGCCGGACTATCTGTGGCGTTTCCGCCCGTCGGGTCAGTATGACGCGATCAAGGCGGCGGCACGTGATTTGCGCAATAGCTGATGGACGGATCGACGACGCTGGTCGCGGCCTTTCTGGGGCTGCTTGAAGGGCTGACCGAATTCATTCCCGTTTCCTCCACCGGGCATCTGTTGCTGGCCGGGCATTTTCTGGGCTTTGAGAGTGCGGGCAAGACTTTTGAGGTCGTTATCCAACTGGGCGCGGTGCTGGCGGTTCTGCTGGTTTATTTCAGCAGGCTGTGGGCGGTGTTTCGCGATGCGCCGCACGATCCGAAAGCACGGCGGTTCATTCTTTCGGTTTTGATCGCGTTTTTGCCTGCGGTATTTATCGGTGTGCTGGCGCACGATTTTATCAAGGATGTGCTGTTCGAGACGCCGATGCTGATTGCGGTGATGCTGATCCTTGGCGGGATCGTGCTGGTGTTTGTGGACCGCTTTGCGCCGGAACCCACGCAGCCGGATGCGATGGCGTTTCCGGTGATCATGGCGCTGAAGATCGGTGTTATTCAGTGTCTGGCTATGATCCCCGGTGTGTCGCGGTCCGGGGCCACGATTGTGGGTGCGCTGATGCTGGGGGCGAGCAAGCGGGCGGCGGCGGAATTTTCGTTCTTTTTATCAATGCCGACGATGGCCGGGGCGTTTGCCTATGATCTCTACAAGAACCGTGACGTGCTGGATGCGAGCGCGATAGGTGAAATCGCGATTGGCTTTGTTGTGGCCTTTATCAGTGCCATATTAGTGGTCCGTTGGTTGCTCAATTTTGTCAGTCGGCATGGGTACGCGGTTTTTGGCTGGTGGCGAATCGTGATCGGAAGCCTTGCTTTGTTGGCTTTGACGGTGGGATATTAGCAGTTAGGTCCGAAACGGCCATATATGGCGGGCTAAATCGCCGCGTGAATTGGTGCGGGATGCAAATAACAGCAATATAGGTCAGCATCGCTGACTTTTATTATCTTTTAACATCATTTATGCCGAAACCCTGAGCAGTTTGTGCAGGGAGCAGGCGAGATGGCAGAGCAGCCGATGCTGAAATTCGTGAGCGTGGCGCGGGATATGCCCGAAAAACGCCCGCCCAACCTGCGGCGCGAAGATTTCAACGAGATTTACGCAGAGTACGCTGACGCCAAGGCGCGGGAGCAATCCAGCCGGTGCAGCCAGTGTGGGGTGCCTTATTGCCAAACCCATTGCCCGCTGCACAACAATATTCCCGATTGGCTGCGCCTGACCGCCGAGGGGCGGTTGCAGGAGGCGTATGAGCTCAGCCAGGCAACCAATACATTCCCCGAGATCTGTGGGCGGATCTGTCCGCAAGACAGGCTCTGTGAAGGGAATTGCGTGATTGAAAAGTCAGGGCACGGCACCGTGACCATCGGTTCTGTTGAAAAATACATCACTGACACCGCTTGGGAAAAGGGCTGGGTCCAGCCGATCAAGCCGCATGCAGAGCGCGAGGAAAGCGTGGGCATTATCGGCGCTGGGCCGGGCGGGCTTGCTGCGGCGGATGTGTTGCGCCGTGCGGGTGTGCAGGTGACCATCTATGACCGCTATGACCGCGCGGGTGGGCTGCTGACCTATGGTATTCCCGGTTTCAAGCTGGAGAAGGACATCGTCATGCGGCGCAATGCGCAGCTGGAAGAAGGCGGCGTTACGTTCGAGCTG
The DNA here is from genome assembly GCA_024636405.1 of Sulfitobacter sp. Next base: position 5,340 of record JAGXHC010000242.1, read on the forward strand.
AATTGCGATGTGGACGCCGACATTTTCGAGACGATCCGCGCCGAACATGACGCGGTTATCATCGCGACGGGGGTCTATAAGACACGCGAAATACAGGCCCCCGGCGTGGGTGGCTTTGGGGTCGAGCGGGCGATTGATTTTCTCACCGCGAGCAATCGGAAAAGCTTTGGCGACGCTGTGCCGGAGTTCGACAGCGGGCGCTTTAACGCGCATGGCAAGAAGGTGGTGGTGATCGGCGGTGGCGATACGGCAATGGACTGTGTGCGCACGTCGATCCGGCAGGGTGCGACGTCTGTAAAGTGTCTCTATCGCAGGGACCGCGAGAATATGCCGGGCAGTCAGCGCGAGGTTGCCAATGCCGAGGAAGAGGGCGTTATCTTTGATTGGCTGAGCGCGCCGAAAGGGTTTGTCAGCGATCCGGTCACGGGCGTGATGGTGCAGAAGATGCGGCTTGGTGCGCCGGATGCGACCGGGCGGCAGGCGCCGGAGTTGATCAAGGAGTCCGATTATGTCGAGGACGCCGATCTGGTGATCATGGCCTTGGGGTTTGAACCCGAAGATCTGCCGACGATGTGGGGCGCGCCGGACTTGCCGGTCAACCGCTGGGGAACGATCAAAGCGGACTATGTGACAGGGGCCACGGCGGTGGAAGGTATCTATGCGGTGGGCGACATTGTGCGCGGTGCAAGCCTGGTTGTTTGGGCGATCAAGGATGGACGCGACTGTGCGCAGGCAATCCTGAGCAATTTCAACGCGGTACAACGTGTCGCTGCGGAGTGATGCGGCGCTTTGTTCGTAAAGAGTTAAGAGTCACACACCGTACACCATGCGTACACCGGGCGTGCACACGCCGGTTCTCGGTGTCGGGACACAAGGTCAGGGATGCTGACTTTTTTGCCGGGAAGGATGAATAATGTCTGAAGAGCGCCACCACGGACGGTGCCTGTGCGGTGAAGTCACGATTAGCGTAACGGGACCGCTTGGCGATATATCGGCCTGCCATTGTGGCATCTGTACCCGCTGGAGCGGGTCGATGCAGATGGGCATGGCGATTGAAAAGGACCGTGTGATGTACAACGGCCCGATCAAGACATACGCGTCGTCAAGTTTCGCAGAGCGGGCATGGTGCGCGACCTGTGGCGCGGCAGTGTGGTTTGCCGACACCAAAGGCGACGGTGCCGCCTTTCTGGAACTGGCACCGGGCCTGTTTGACGGATTTGGCGGGGCGAAGTTGGCCCGAGTTGTTTATGCCGACAGCGCACCCGAAGGTGTGATGCTGGGCGGCGATCTGGAGCGTGTGACCAAGGCGGAGTACGAGGCGCAGCATCTTCATGCGGAGGATAAGGCGTGACCACGATCAACGGACAGTGCCTGTGCGGCGCGGTGCGGGTGAGCGCGACGGCGACAGATCCGATTGTGCGGGCCTGTCATTGTGACATGTGCCGCCGCCACACCAGTTCGATGTTCATGTCGCTGGCCACCGACCCCGGCAGCCTGCGCTTTGACGGACCAGTCAAAAGCTTTGTGTCATCCGACTGGGCAGAGCGGGGGTTCTGTTCGGAATGCGGATCGACGCTGTGGTACGGGACGCGGCACGACGGGGTGCGCAATGTCGCCGCCGGGCTGTTCGACGGCGCGGCGGGTGCGCCGCTTAAACTGGAATTCTTTGCCGATATGTGTCCGCAGGGCTATGCCCTTGCCGGGGATCACAAGCGGCTGAACACGCAGCAGACCATAGCGCTGTTTGCGCCGACAGGAGGAACTGAACAATGACCACATATGATGACGCCTGGGTTGCCCGCGAAGAAGCAAAGCGTGCCTTTATGGCGGAACAGGGTCTGTATTCTGCGGAGGAGGAACGTTCTTCCTGCGGAGTCGGGCTGGTTGTGAACATTGACGGATCGAAGTCGCGTGAGGTCGTGTTGAACGGGATCAAGGCGCTTAAGGCGATCTGGCACCGGGGTGCGGTGGATGCGGACGGCAAGACCGGCGATGGCGCGGGGATACATGTGCAAATCCCGGTGCCGTTCTTTTGGGATCAGGTGAAACGCACCGGCCATACCCCGCGCGAAGATGAATTGTTTGCGGTGGGACAGGTGTTTTTGCCGCGCACGAACTTTGCCGCGCAGGAGACATGCCGCACCATCGTAGAGACTGAAGTGCTGCGTATGGGGCACTATATTTACGGCTGGCGCCATGTTCCGGTGGATATTGCGGTGCTGGGCGAAAAGGCCAATGCGACGCGGCCCGAGATTGAACAGATCCTGATTTCCAATGCCAAGGGTGTGGACGAGGAGACATTCGAGCGCGAGCTTTATGTGATCCGGCGGCGGATTGAGAAGGCGGCGTTGGCGGCACAGGTGCCAGCGCTTTATATTGCGTCGCTGTCGTGCCGGTCGATCATCTACAAGGGGATGATGCTGGCGCAGGATGTGGCCAGTTTCTATCCCGATCTGATGGATGACCGGGTTGTCAGCGCGTTTGCGATCTATCACCAGCGTTATTCGACCAATACCTTTCCGCAATGGTGGCTGGCACAGCCGTTTCGCATGCTCGCGCATAACGGTGAGATCAACACGCTGAAGGGCAACCTTAACTGGATGAAAAGTCATGAGATCCGCATGGCGTCGGGGACGTTTGGCGAATGGGCCGATGACATCAAGCCGATCGTCGCCGCAGGATCATCGGATTCCGCCGCATTGGATGCGGTTTTTGAGGTGTTGGTGCGGGCGGGGCGGTCTGCGCCGATGGCCAAGACAATGCTGGTGCCTGAAAGCTGGTCCAAGCAGGCGGTGGAGTTGCCGCAGGCGTGGCGCGACATGTATTCCTATTGCAACTCGGTGATGGAGCCTTGGGACGGGCCTGCGGCATTGGCGATGACCGATGGCCGTTGGGTTTGTGCCGGGCTTGACCGGAACGGGCTGCGGCCCATGCGGTACGTCGTGACCGCCGACGGTATGCTAATCGCGGGATCAGAGGCCGGAATGGTGCCGTTGGATGAGGCACAGATCGTCAGTAAAGGCGCATTGGGGCCTGGTCAGCTTATCTCGGTCGATATGAGGGAAGGGCGGCTTTTTCACGACGAGGAGATAAAGAACAAGCTGTCGGCAAGCCAGCCGTTCGGGGATTGGGTCGGCAAGATCAACGAACTGGACGAGGCGCTGGGCGCGGTGACGGAAGTGCCGCTGTTTGAGGGGACGGAGTTGCGGCGGCGGCAGGTGGCTGCGGGCTATACCATCGAGGATCTGGAACAGATCCTTGCGCCAATGGCAGAGGACGGCAAAGAGGCGCTCGCCAGCATGGGGGATGATACCCCGTCGGCAGTTTTGTCGAACCAGTACCGGCCGCTGAGCCATTTCTTTCGGCAGAACTTTAGCCAGGTGACGAATCCGCCGATTGACAGCCTGCGGGAATATCGGGTGATGAGCCTGAAGACCCGGTTTGGCAACCTCAAGAACGTGCTGGACGAAGACAGCAGCCAGACGGAAATTCTGGTGCTGGACAGCCCATTTGTGGCCAATGCCCAGTTCGACGAGCTGGTGTCGCATTTCAATGCGGCGTTGTTCACCATCGATTGTACGTTCGAGCCGGGCGGCGCAAATCTGAACGCCGGATTGGCCCGCATCAGAGCCGAAGCGGAGGACGCGGTGCGGTCCGGCGCGGGGCATCTGGTGCTGACGGATCAGCACAGCAGCGAAGGCCGGGTGGCGATGCCGATGATTTTGGCAACCAGCGCGGTGCACAGCCATCTGGTGCGCAAGGGGCTGCGGACGTTTACGTCGCTGAACGTGCGTTCGGCGGAATGTGTCGATGCGCATTACTTTGCGGTGCTGGTCGGGTGCGGTGCGACGGTCGTAAATGCCTATCTGGCGGAAGATTCGCTGGCCGACAGGATCGGGCGTGGATTGCTGGATGTGTCTCTGACACAGGCGATTGCGCGGTATCGGACTGCGATTGATCAGGGTCTGCTCAAGATCATGGCGAAGATGGGCATCAGCGTTGTGTCGTCCTATCGCGGCGGCCTGAACTTTGAGGCGGTCGGATTGAGCCGGGCGATGGTTGCGGAATTCTTTCCCGGCATGATCAGCCGGATCAGCGGTATCGGTGTGACCGGTATTCAGCGCAAGGCCGAAGGCGTCCACACACAGGGCTGGCGGGGCGATGGCGTTGTCCTGCCGATCGGCGGTTTTTACAAGGCACGCACCAGCGGCGAGACGCACGCATGGGAAGCGACCAGCATGCATATGCTTCAGATGGCGTGTAACAAAGCCTCGTATGAGATGTGGAAGCAGTATTCCGCAAAGATGAAGAGCAATCCGCCGATCCATCTGCGCGATCTGCTGGACATCAAACCGATGGGCGCGCCGGTTCCTTTGGAAGAGGTAGAGAGCATTACCACCATTCGCCGGCGCTTTGTCACACCGGGGATGAGCCTGGGGGCGTTGTCGCCCGAGGCGCACAAGACGCTGAACGTGGCCATGAACCGCATCGGCGCCAAATCCGACAGCGGCGAGGGCGGCGAAGATCCGGCGCATTTCGTGCCCGAATCCAACGGCGATAATCCGTCCGCAAAAATCAAACAGGTCGCCTCGGGGCGCTTTGGTGTGACGGCGGAATACCTGAACCAGTGCGAAGAGCTTGAGATCAAGGTGGCGCAGGGTGCCAAGCCCGGCGAGGGGGGCCAGTTACCCGGCATGAAAGTGACCGAGCTGATTGCCCGCCTGCGGCATTCGACGCCCGGTGTGATGCTGATTTCACCGCCGCCGCACCATGATATCTATTCCATCGAGGATCTGGCGCAGCTGATCTATGACCTCAAGCAGATCAACCCGCGCGCCAAGGTGACGGTGAAATTGGTTGCGTCCAGCGGGGTCGGCACAATTGCCGCCGGCGTGGCCAAGGCCAAGGCCGATATTATCCTGATCTCCGGTCATAACGGTGGCACCGGCGCGTCGCCTGCGACATCCATCAAATATGCGGGTCTGCCGTGGGAAATGGGTCTGACCGAAGCGCATCAGGTGCTGTCGATGAACAACCTGCGCGGGCGCGTGACATTGCGCACCGATGGCGGGTTGCGCACCGGGCGTGACATTGTGATGGCTGCGATGCTGGGGGCCGAGGAATATGGCATCGGCACCGCTGCGTTGATTGCAATGGGGTGCATCATGGTGCGTCAGTGCCAGTCCAACACCTGCCCGGTGGGTGTGTGCACGCAGGACGAAAGCCTGCGCGCGAAGTTTACCGGCAATGCGGACAAGGTGGTTAACCTGATCGGGTTCTATGCCCAGGAAGTGCGCGAAATTCTGGCCAGCATCGGGGCGCGCAGCATTGATGACGTGATCGGGCGCGCGGATTTGCTGACGCAGGTCAGCCGGGGTTCGGCGCATCTGGATGATCTGGACCTCAACCCGCTGCTGATCACCGTCGATGGTGCGGCGGACATCGTTTATGACCGGGACAAGCCGCGCAATGCGGTGCTGGACACGCTGGACGCCAAGATCGTGCGCGACGCGGCGCGGTTCCTTGAGGATGGCGAAAAGATGCAGCTTTCCTATGCGGTGCAGAATACACACCGCACGGTCGGCACGCGGATCAGCAGCCATATCGTGCGCAAATTCGGCATGAACAACAGCCTGCAAACCAACCACCTGACCGTCAAACTGACGGGGTCGGCGGGGCAATCGCTGGGGGCGTTCGCGGTCAAGGGACTAAAGCTGGAAGTATCTGGGGATGCCAATGATTATGTCGGCAAAGGATTGTCCGGTGGCATGATTGTTGTACGCCCGCCGATGGCGAGCACGATTGTCGCGTCCGAGAACACAATTATTGGCAATACCGTGCTTTACGGCGCAACTGCGGGATATCTGTTTGCCGCTGGCCGTGCCGGGGAACGGTTTGCGGTGCGCAATTCCGGCGCAAAGGTCGTGATTGAGGGCTGCGGCAGCAATGGGTGCGAATATATGACCGGCGGCGTTGCGGTGATACTGGGCGAGATCGGCGCGAACTTTGCCGCCGGAATGACGGGCGGTATGGCGTATCTTTACGATCCTGATGGCCGCGCGCCTGCACTGATGAACCGCGAAACCATTGTGACCTGTCCGGTGAGCGTCGATCATTGGCTGGGTCAGCTAGAAGAACTGCTGGAAATGCACATCGCAGAGACCGGAAGCCGCAAGGCCGCGGAAATCCTGCAAAACTGGGACATCGAGAAGGCGAACTTTCTTCAGATATGCCCCAAGGAGATGTTGGTGCATCTGCCAGCGCCGCTGAGCAATGAACAGGTTTCAATGCCGGCAGAGTGAATGGCGGTGCCCCTCGCCGGTGGTGGGGGGCTTTACCATTGCCGGGCGAACGCTATCTGACGCGAGAGTTGTTTGTTGTTCATGTTCTGAAAGGCGTCCACGTGATCCGACTGTTAAGTTGCCTTTTTCTGGTGCTGGTCATCACCGGCTGCACCGATACGGCCCCGCGCGGCGGTGGGGATATTCTGGTGCTTGGCGATTCTGTGATGGCGTGGAATGGCAGCGGCGGGCGCGCAATACCCGATGTGATCGCCACATCGCTGCGCCGCACCGTGGTCAGCAAGGCAGTGCCGGGAGCGCAATTTCAAAACGGTTCCATGATTGCTTCGGCTGTCGGGTTCAACATTCAGAAACAGTTTCCCGGCGGTCAGTGGAACTGGATCGTGATGAACGGCGGCGCGAATGATCTGAGCGCCGACTGCGGCTGTGGAAAATGTGGCGCGGTGGTCAATGGGTTGATCACCAGCGACGGACAATCAGGCGCAATTCCCACGTTTCTGCGCAGCGTTCGGGCGCGCAGCGGTGCGCGGGTGTTGTGGATGGGATATTATGCCGGCAGTGGCAAAGGATCCTTTGAGGGG
>JAGXHC010000243.1 GCA_024636405.1 Sulfitobacter sp.
CTGCATTGGCGGCATTATCAGCGACCGTGTCATAGATCGCCCGCGCCTTTCCTGTCGCAGGGTCCGCGCGCATCACCCGCGTGTCGAGGATTTCAAGCGACGGCACAACATAGTCGGTCGCCGCGATGACATCCGCCCGCGTGACACCGGCCCCGGCCAGATCGGTCTTCATCACAAATGCGATCTCGGCCTCGATGCGGGGTTGGATAAACCGCCCCTCGGGCACCGTGTCGCCCGTCTGGAACAGCATGTCATCCAGCAGCACGCCGCTATCCGGCGTCGTGATATTCAGCGCCTGCTGCATGGCACGGCTGGTCAGGCCAATCTTCCAGCCAATCCGCTTTGCCCCCGCATCCTGTTTCAGCGCCACCAGGGCCGCCTGAACCGCATAGGCGTCATCCAGCGTGATATCAGGATAGGCAAGGCTTAGCAGGGCGCATTGCTGCCGGCTTTTTTCGGCCTTGAACAGCATATCGGCGGCGGCGACGATCTGATCAGGGGTCATTCGTCAACCACTCCGTTGCGCAAGGTTCCGATGCCCTCGGCCTCTACCTCGATCTTGTCGCCCGGCACCAACCAGATCGGCGGATCAAACCGCGCCCCCGCACCGGTAGGCGTGCCGGTGACGATGATATCGCCCGGCACCAGCGTCGTGAAGGTCGAGATGTATTCGATCTGTCGGGCGACGGGAAACAGCATGCGGCCCGTGCGGTCTGATTGGCGTGTATCGCCGTTCACGCGGGTCTGAAGCGCCACATCTTCGATTTGCTCAGGGGTCTTGAATGGCACCAGCCAAGGGCCCATCGCACCCGAGCCTTCCCAGTTCTTGCCTTGCGTCACGTTGAACTTGGCGTGGCGCACCCAATCCCGCAAAGTTCCCTCGTTACAGATGGTTAGCGCCGCTATATGAGACAAGGCATCAGCTTTTGCGATACGCCTTCCCCCCTTGCCAATGACGATTGCGATCTCCCCCTCATAGTCCAGCTGGGGCGTCTCGGGCGGTCGGGTCAGGGGCACTTCGTGGCCCACGAAAGACCGGGCAAAGCGGATGAACAGCGACATATTGGGCGGCGCGTCCTGGCCGTCTTTGTATTCTGCGTTGCGGTCGGGAAAGTTCACACCAACGCAGATGATTTTCTCTGGATCGGGTACGGGAATATTCCATTGAAAGCTACCATTCGGGTGACTGACAGGTTTGCCCTGTGCGGCATCCTCAAGCGCCGAAAACCCATCGTTTTCAATGACATTTCGCAATGTCTTCCACTGCGGAAAGTCAGCTGACAATGCGATCATGCCGCCATCGGCCACCGCACCATAGTGCTGCTCATCATGAGCAGTGAAAGTCGCAAAGTTCATCCTGTTCCCCTTCATGGCGCGATAATCGGTTGGGCTTTGAGGTCGCTTTCTACCAAATCGACGCCTTCAAAGGTCGACCCCAACTCGAACCAGCTGCGCGGTGCAGCGGCACCCCATAAGGTCTGGCGCTGCGGATCCTTCAAATCCCATTTGATCGGCTCCATATCAGGATCAATCGTTTGGTAGTCCGAGCAGTAAATTTCGGTCCGGTGGCCATCAAGATCACGAATATACAAGAAAAACGCGTTCGAAATGCCGTGCCTTCCGGGACCGCGTTCGATGTTGGTCACATACCCTGTCGTGCTCATCAAATCGAGAAGGTCGATGATGTTCAGCGGTGTCGACACCCAGAACGCCAGATGATGCAGGCGCGGGCCTGTGCCGTTGGTAAAGGCCACATCATGCACGCCGCCCTTGCGCTGCATCCACGCGGCCCATGTGCGATCGGTTTCCTCGTCAGCCGTGTATTCGGTCACGCGAAAGCCCATGTCGCCGTAGAACTGCACCGACGCATCCACATCGGGGCTGAACATGTTGAAATGGTCGATCCGCAGGGGTTTGACGCCAGAGTAAAGCGTGTAGTGCTGGTGGATCGGCGGCAGGCGGTCCATCTTGGAGTAGAACTCCAGCGGGATGCCCATGGGATCGCGGGTCGACAGCACACGGCCCATAAAGGGGCGCTCGATCCATGCTGTCGGCAGGTCGCGGGATTTGAACCACGCTTCCGCCTTGTCCAGATCTTCCTCGCTCCAGACCTTGAATCCCAAAACGCCGACAGATCCAGCATCGGCCTTTTTCAGGATCACACAGTGATGGCCGCGCTCTTCCATGGCGCGCAGATAGATATGCGTAGCATCCTCATGGGTGACTTGCAGACCCCGCATATCGACATAGAACGCGCGGCTCCACATCAGATCGGTCACCCGCAGTTCCACATGACTAAGGCGGACGATGTTGAAGGGCGGGTTCAGGTTGGCGGCTGGAATGGGCATATCGCGTCCTTCGTTCAGGCGCCCAGACGGGCGATTTTGTGCTGGCCAAGGGCAAAGGCGACGTTCTTTTGCTCCATATAGAAATCAAACGACCACTGTCCGCCATCGCGCCCGATCCCGCTTGCTTTGGTGCCGCCAAAGGGCGTCGGTAGGTGGCGCACGTTTTCGGAATTGACCCAGATCATTCCCGCGTCCAGCGCATCAGAGAACCGCAGGGCGCGGCTGACATCGCTCGTCCAGACATAACCGGTCAGGCCATAATCGACGTCATTGGCGATACGTAGCGCTTCATCCTCGTCCTTGAACCGGATAGAGGTCAGGACAGGGCCAAAGATTTCTTCCTGCGATATCCGCATGGAAGACGTCGCGTGGGTAAAGAGCGTAGGCTTGACGAACCAGCCCTTGCCCTCTTGTGCTGTCCCGCCAGCGGCCACAGTGGCACCGTCTTGCCTGGCCACCTCGAAATAGCTGCACACCTTGTCGTAATGCACCTTGTGGATCAGCGGCCCGACCTCGGTTGCGGGGTCCAGCGGGTGGCCCACACGGATGTTGTTCACCCGCTCGATCAGGCGGCGCTCGAACGCGTCGGCAATCGTATCTTGCACCAACAAACGGCTCGAAGAGGTACAGCGCTCCCCGTTCAGCGAATAGATCATAAAGATCGTCGCATCCAAGGCACGCTCAAGATCGGCATCATCGAACACCACGACAGGGTTCTTGCCACCTAATTCAAAGTGGCATCGTTTAAGTGTATCGGCCCCCTGCTTCATGATCATCGAACCGGTTCTGGACTCGCCCACAAAAGCAATTGCCTTGATATCGGGATGTTGCGTCAACGCGCGGCCCGCGTCTTCGCCCATGCCATTGACAAGGTTCCAGACACCCGGTGGCAACCCCGCCTCATGCGCGATCTCTGCCAGAATGCGTGCTGTCAGCGGGCTGAATTCTGCAGGTTTGTGCACGATGGTACAGCCAGCGGCCAAGGCCGGTGCGATCTTCCACGTTGAGAGCATAAAGGGCGTGTTCCACGGCGTGATGACACCGACAGGGCCAATCGGGCTGCGGCTGGTCACGTTCATGTGGTCGTTTGTCGGCAGCGACTGGCCATCGCGCGCGCCGGGGGCAAGATCAGCGTAATAGCGGAAATTCTCGGCACCGCGCAGCGCCGCTTTGGACATGAAGCGGTACGCCTGCCCGGTGTCCCAACATTCGCACAGCGCGATTTCCTCGGCCCTCTCTACGATCAGATCAGCGATCTTGTGCAGGATCTTCTTGCGTGCTGCGCCGCTCATCCCCGCCCAAGCGGGAAACGCGCCTTTGGCCGCTTTGGCGGCGGCGTCGACATCGCTCGTCATCCCCTTTGCAACCTTGCAGATCAGGCTTTCGTCAACCGGCGAATGTGTCTCGAACGTTTCGAGCCCTTCAAAATCTTTACCGTCAATCAGGTTCAGAATGCCCGTTTCGCGAAACCGCGCCAGATGAGTGCCAAGCTTTGCAAGGTGAGAGGCAAGATCGGTCATTGTAGATCCTTTGGCAGGTATTGGCGGATTGAACTGGCCTTGGGGCTCAGCGCGGGATCGATGTCGCGCATCTCCATCGACAGCATAAAGGATGAGCTTTGCATGACCGGGGCGCAAAACGCCTCTATCGCGGCAAAAATGGCTTGGGTGGCGGCGTGTTTGGCCGCATCTGTGCGCCCTGCCCGCAATCGCACCGAAAGGTCCAGAAACGCGTGTGCGGGATTGCCGTCCGCGATGACAACATGGGTGCAGGCAGTCGCGCGGACACGGATGCCCGCAACGGGAAAGACACCCGTATCCGCCGCCGCGCGCGCCACGACAGCGCACAGGGCGGCGATGTCCAGCCGGGCCTCAAGATTGGGCGAATAATCGATCTGGAAATGTGGCATATCCCCTCCCGGCATTTGCCCGCAGTTAGTTGACAAGTTAACCGGTTTGATTAACATGTCAATCAAATTTGAAGCCCAAGCGCGAGGCGTATCATGACCAACGACCCGGCAAAACTGACCCAGACCGCGCGATCCCTGCCGATTGCGCTGTTGCGGGCCCGAGAGACGGTGATGGGTCCGTTTCGCGAGATGCTAAACCAAAGCGGCATCAGCGAACAAAAATGGCGGGTCTTGCGCGTTGTGTCGGAAACCGGCCCGATGGAGCAGACAGCAATTGCCAGTGTCGCCTGCCTGATGCTGCCCAGCCTCACGCGCATTCTGTCTGCGATGGAGAAAGACGGGTTGCTGACACGCCGGCCCGACACCCAAGACCGGCGCAAATCCATCGTAACGATCAGCCGTCACGGACAGGCCTTGATCGACAGCCACGCCAGCCGCTCAGCCGAAATCACAAGGCGGCTTCAGGAACGCTATGGCCCTGAAAAAATGACACAATTACTGGACTTGCTGGAAGAGCTAACCGACGCTGACCTGACAGCAGACCACACGAAGCAATAGTTTGAGGACCAAGCAGATGAACAAGACAACCGCCGATCTCATGGTCGATGCACTGGTCGAAAACGGGGTCGATACCGTCTTTGGCATTCCGGGCGCACATTCTTACGAGCTGTCTGACGCCTTGGCGCGGCGCGGCAATGATATCCGGTTTATCCATACCCGCCACGAACAGGGCGCAGGATACATGGCCTATGGCTATGCTAAATCCAGTGGCAAACCGGGTGTGTTTACCGTCGTGCCCGGCCCCGGCGTGCTGAACGCGGGAGCGGCTTTGTGCACGGCCTACGGAGGCAACGCACCGGTGATGTGCCTGACGGGCAATATCATGTCCCACCTGATCGGTCAGGGGCGCGGGCAATTGCACGAGCTACCCGACCAACTGGCCACCCTGCGCGGTCTGACAAAATGGTCAGCGCGTATCGATCACCCCTCACAGGTCGCAGATACGATGGCACTGGCCTTTACCGAGATGTTGTCGGGCCGTCAGCGCCCGGTCGCGGTCGAAGTGCCGTGGGACGTGTTTGGCCAGAAACTGCCCGCCCCCGATCAAACTACCGCCCGGCCATGCCACACGGTGATCGACCCTGACGCCATCACCGCAGCCGCCAAGATGATCGCTGCGGCCAGCCATCCGCTGATCATGGTGGGCGGTGGTGCGCTGGATGCAGCCGCTGAAGTGTTGGCCTTGGCCCAGAGGATTCAGGCCCCCGTTACCGCCCATCGCAGCGGCAAGGGATCGTGTCGGATGACAACCCGCTGGCGATGAACCTGATCGCGTCCTATGATTATTTCCAGAAATGCGATCTGTTGATCGGCATCGGCAGCCGCCTTGAGCTGCAATTCATGCGCTGGCAATGGCGCCCCGAGGGGCTGAAGATGCTGCGCATCGACATCGACCCGACCGAGATGGTCCGCCTCAAGCCCGATCTGGGCGTGGTTGCCGACGCCGCAGAGGCATCAGCAGCACTGCTTGCCGCCTTGGATGACCACAAGGCCGCAGACCGAACCGCTGAATTCGCCGAGTACACGACCCGTGCCCGCGCCCTATCCGAAACTGTTCAGCCGCAGATGGGATATCTTGACGCGATCCGCCGCGCCCTGCCCCGTGACGGTTTTTTCGTCGAGGAAGTCAGCCAGATGGGCTTTGCCGCGCGGTTCGGCTTTCCGGTCTACGCGCCCCGCCAATACGTCACCTGCGCCTATCAGGACAATCTGGGCTTTGGCTACAACACCGCGCTTGGCGTCAAGATTGCGAACCCCGACAAGGCGGTCGTGTCGATCAATGGCGATGGCGGCTTCATGTTCGGGATGCAGGAAATGGCGACGGCGATGCAGCAGGGCATCGCCGTCGTGGCGATTGTGTTTAACAATAATGCTTACGGCAATGTGCGCCGCGACCAGATGAATGTGTTTGACGGGCGGCTTTTGGGGTCGGAATTGCACAACCCTGATTTTGTCGCCATGGCGCAAAGCTTTGGCATGAGCGCCGAACGGGTCGAGACACCTGAGGCCTTGGAAAACGCCATCACCAGCGCGCTTGAGGCCGGGGTTCCCGCGCTGATCGAGGTGCCCGTTGAAACCGGATCCGAGACCTCGCCCTGGCCGTTCCTGCATCCTGCACCCCACGCGAGCTAACCCCCAAACGGGCGACCCCAGTGAACAGGGCCGCCCGTTTTCAATTCACACTCTCAGGCTGCCAAGTAGCGTTGCATGGCCGCCTCGGCTCCGTCGGCCCAGATCATTGCAAGCCATCGGTCAAAAGCCTTGGCAAACCCTGCGTTGCGGGCAAGATCACCATAAAGATGCTCTTGTTCCAGCCATGCATGCGGGCGCAGCGTTGCAGCTTGTGCCGCCGCTTGCAGATCGCTCCAATACGGGTCGTTTGGCGCAATCTGGCTGCCATCCTCGCGCGTGCCTTCACACATCCGCGCCCATAGCGCCTCGACCAAGGCAAGCCCGTCCATCGTCGCCCCCGCAGCAACCGCATCGCGAAGGATCGGAATCACAAAGCCGGGATGCCGCGAGGAACCGTCAAAGGCCACCCGCCGCACGGTATCGCGGATTTCCGGGTTTGAGAAACGGTCGTCAATCAAATCGATATAGGTGGCCGGAGTCATGCCCGGCACGGCATCCACATGAGGGGCACTTTCCGTCAAGCTGACCTTGCGCAAGAAATCGCGGATGATGGGATGTGCCATGCAGCCCGATATCGTCTCGATGCCCAATATCTCGCCGGGGTTGGCGATGATCTGGTGACCCGCGTTCAGCAGGCGCAGTTTCATTGCCTCGAAGGGATGGACGTCATCTGTAAAAGTCGCCCCCGCACGGTCCCAATCAGGGCGGCCCGCGCAGAACTTATCTTCGATCACCCATTGGCGAAAGTTTTCGTGGGTCACGGGGGCCATGTCGATGACCCCGAAATCACGGGCAAGCGCCAGTTCGGCCGGGCCTGTCGCAGGAACGATGCAATCGACCATCGCGTTGGGAAAGCTGCACTGCGCCCCGATCCATTCGGCCAGATCAGGATCAGACAGGCCCGCCAGCCCCAAAACGGTCTGGCGCAGGATCGCCCCGTTGGCTTGCAGGTTGTCACAAGATTGGCAGGTAAATGGTCCGTGCCCTGCATCGCGGCGCGCTTTCGACGCCGCAATCATGGCTCCAAAAGCCGTCAAGGGCGTTGCGGGATGTGCCGCATCATGGACCATATCCGCATGATTTGCGTCAAACCCGCCTGCCCCGTTTTGATAATACCCGCCTTCGGTCACAGTCAAAGCGACGATGCGAATGGCAGGCTCCACCATCTGGGCGATCAAGGCGGCATTGTCAGGCTCGACCGGGACAAAACCGATCATTGATCCGGTGATCTCGGCGGATTTACCTTTCGGGTCCAGCTCGATCAGCGTCGACAGATAGTCTTGTGCCTGAAGACGTTCGCGTTGCGCAGTATCCGCCGCACGTACGCCCGCGCCGATGATCCCCCAATCATGCGCCAACCCGATGTCCATCAAGCGGTGCAAGTACCACGCCTGATGGCCCCGGTGAAAGTTACCAAGACCGATATGAACGATTCCCGGTAACAGGTCTTCGCGCTTGTAGGACGGCACGCGAATATCAGACGCAAGGTCTGGGAGGGTTGCAAGAGTCAACGGCTTTGCCATCAAAATCTCCGGTTCAAGAATGAATGGACCCGATTAGCTCATCCATTGGCCGCCGTCGACGTTATACGTCTGCGACACGATGTAATCGGATTCTGGCGAGGCCAGAAAAATCGCCATGCCCGTCAAATCTGCGGGAACGGCAAAGCGGCCAGCTGGCACACCTGCGGCAACCTCGGCCTTTTTCTGGCCGGGCTTCTTACCTTCCAGCTTGGCAAACATCGCGTCGACATGTTCCCAATGCGCCCCGTCCACCACGCCGGGGGCAATGGCATTGACGTTGATCCCGTGACTGATCAGGTTCAGCCCCGCGGATTGCGTCATGGAAATGACTGCGGCCTTGGTCGAGCAATAGACCAGCACCAGCGCCTCGCCTCGTCGCCCCGCTTGAGAGGCCATGTTGATGATCTTGCCGCCATGGCCCTGCTTGATCATCTGTGCCGCCGCAGCTTGCATCGTGAACAGCGTTCCGCCCACGTTGACGGCGTAAAGCTTGTCATAGCTGGCGCGCGTGATGTCGACCGTTTCTGCGGCGTCAAAAAGGGCTGCGTTGTTGACCAGAATGTCCAGCTTGCCTGCGTGATCCACAACAGCCGCGATTGCGGCGTCAATGCTGGACTGATCGGCCACATCAATGTGCAAGGCGTAGGCACCGGTGCCCAGTTGGGCTGCCGTTTCCTGCGCCGCCTCGAAGTTGATGTCGGCAACGCCAACCATCGCCCCTTCGGCAATATAGGCTTCGGCAAAACTCCGGCCAATACCCCGCGCCGCCCCTGTGATCAGGGCGGACTTTCTGTCCAGCCGTTTCATTCGATCCGCAATCCTTGCTCGTCAAAACGGTGTATTTTGTCAGCTTGTGGAACCAGATGGATCGTATCGCCATAGCGCAATCCTACTTCGCCGTAGGCGCGCACGGTCATGGGTTCGTCCATCTCATCGAGATGCACGTGAAAGAAAGTGTCAGAGCCAAGATGCTCTGCGACACCGATCTTGCCCACAAACGTGCCACCGCTTTCGACCACATCCATATGTTCGGGGCGGATGCCGATGTGAGTGGCATCGTGCTTTGCCGCAGGTGCGCCACTGATCAGGTTCATTTTGGGGCTGCCGATGAAGCCTGCTACAAACAGGTTGCGCGGGGTGTGGTATAGTTCAAGCGGGGTGCCGACCTGTTCGATATGACCGGCACGCAGCACCACAATCTTGTCCGCCATTGTCATGGCCTCGACTTGGTCATGGGTCACATAGATCATGGTTGTGGCAAGCTTTTTATGCAGCTCGGAAATTTCCAGCCGCATGCCCACCCGCAAGGCCGCATCAAGGTTGGACAACGGTTCGTCGAACAAAAACGCTGACGGTTCGCGCACAATTGCGCGGCCAATGGCGACGCGCTGGCGCTGGCCACCCGACAGTTGGCCGGGGCGGCGGTCAAGGTAATCGGTGAGGTTCAGCGCCTTGGCGGCGGTCTCGATCCGCTTTTCCTGTTCCTCCAAAGGCATGTTCGCCATCTTCAATGGAAAGGCGATGTTCTTGCGCACCGACATATGCGGATAAAGCGCATAGGATTGGAACACCATCGCCAACCCGCGTTTGGCAGGCGGCAGGTTTGTGGCCGGCGCACCGTCAATCCGGATTTCGCCGCCTGAAACATCTTCTAGTCCAGCAATCAGACGCAGCAAGGTTGATTTACCGCAGCCCGAAGGCCCGACAAAAACCACGAACTCGCCGTCTTCGATGGTCAGGTCCAGCGGTGGAATAACCTCCACTTCGCCGAATTTCTTTTGCACTTTCTCGAGCGTGATGCGTCCCATGAGAAATATCCCTTATTTGACGGCGCCGAAGGTCAGGCCCCGGACAAGTTGTTTCTGGCTGAACCAGCCCATGATCAGAATTGGTGCGATCGCCATAATCGATGCTGCACTGAGCTTGGCGTAGAACAATCCTTCGGGGGCCGAGAAGCTGGCGATGAATTTGGTCAGTGGTGCCGCGTCGACCGTGGTCAGAAGGATCGTCCAAAACGCCTCGTTCCAGGCCAGAATGACGTTGAGCAAGATGGTTGATGCGATGCCCGGCAAGGCCATAGGCGTCAGCACATAGAGGATTTCGCTTTTCAGCCCGGCCCCGTCCATGCGCGCAGCTTCCAAAATCTCGCCCGGAATTTCGCGGAAGTAAGTGTAAAGCATCCAAACGATGATCGGCAGGTTGATCAGCATCAAGACAACGACCAGCAACATCCGGCTATCCATCACGCCAAAATATTTGGCGATCAGTACCAGCGGATACAGCACCCCAACAGCAGGCAGCATCTTGGTCGAGAGCATCCACAGCAGCACGTCTTTGGTGCGCTTGCCCGGCACAAAGGCCATCGCCCAAGCTGCTGGCACCGCAATGATAATGCCTAATATGGTCAAACCCACAGCGATGATGATCGAGTTCATCAACGCCAACGGATAGTTCGAGCGCGCCAGAACATCGCTGTAGTTTTGCGTGGTCCAGTCAAAGAAGAACCAGACCGGCGGATCCGAGATCGCAACGCTTTCCGCCTTAAAACTGGTCAGGAACGTCCAGAGGATCGGGAAAAAGATCAGCAGACCAAAACCCCAGGCAAGGGCCGTCCACATGATTTTTTTACGGGGAGATATTGCGCGTGCCATGATCTAGTCCCTTCAGTTATCGATGTTCTTGCCGACAATGCGCATCAGGAAGATGGCAATGATATTGGCAAGGATGACGGCGACGATCCCGCCCGCTGAGCCCAAGCCGATATTCTGGCTTTCAAGCACCCGCTGGTAAACCAGATAGGTCAGTGTCCGTGTGCCAAAGGCCCCGTTGGTGGTCACGAAAATCTCGGCAAAGATCGACAGCAAAAAGATTGTCTGGATCAGGATCACCACCGTGATGGCGCGCGACAGATGCGGCAGGATGATATACCAAAACCGGGACAAAGGTGCTGCACCGTCAATCTCTGCGGCCTCAAGCTGTTCGCTCGACAGCGACTGCACGGCCGTCAGCATGATCAGCGTGGCAAAAGGCAGCCATTGCCACGCCACGATCACAATGATCGAAAGCATCGGTGACTGGCTTAGGAAGTCGTAAGGTTGCAGGCCGAAAAACTTGTAAGCGTAGGAAAACAGACCGCTGTCCACGTTGAAGAACATGTTTTTCCAGACCAGCGCAGATACGGTGGGCATGACAAAAAATGGCGCGATCACCAGAATGCGCACGATCCCCTGTCCGAACATCGGCTGGTCCAGCAACAGCGCAAAGGCAACGCCACCGGTGATCGTGATGGCTAGAATGCCACCGACCATCCACAAAGTGGTTACCACCGAGGATATAAACGAGGTCGACGACAAGAACCGTCCGTAATTTTCAAAACCGATCCATGCGTCAAACACACCGCGCATCGGGCGGTAGTCGGCAAAGGAAAAGTACAGCGTCATGCACAAGGGCACCAACATCCACACCAGCAAGACAAAAACGGCTGGGGCGATCATGATACGTGCAGCTGATTTGGAATGTTCTGTCGCCATGACAGTCTCCTTCCGTCAAATGTGTCAGGACCTTACGAAGACCGCGCTGCGACCTGCGAAAATACCTGAAGGGTAAGTCGGGGTATCGAGGAGTGTTTCCGGGGCAGAACGTACCCTGCCCCGGAAATCTCGGAAAAGCTGCTGCTTAGTAGCCTGCGGCTTCCATTTCTTCTGTGGTCAATGCTTGTGCATTGGCCAAAGCTTCCTCGGCTGTCTGGTTGCCTGCAAGCGCATCAGAGAACTGCTGACCCACTTGGTTGGCAATGCCTGCAAACTCGGGGATCGCAACAAACTGAATACCTGTGTAAGGCACGGGCTGTACAGTCGGGTTCGTTGGGTCTGCCGACAAGATGCTGTCGAGCGTCATCTGAGCGAAAGGTGCCGCGGCCAGATACTCTGGGTTTTCATACAAGGATGTACGTGTGCCAGGAGGTACGTTTGCCCAACCTTCGTTGCCCGCAACAAGTTCTGCATAGGCAGGGCCAGTTGCCCAAGAGATGAAGGTTTTTGCTGCGTCCTGCTTTTCAGAGGAGGACGGGATCGCCAAGGACCATGCCCACAGCCAGTTGCCGCGCTTGCCCAGACCATTGTCGGGTGCCAGTGCGAAACCAACCTTGTCGGCTACAGTTGAATCAGCGCCTGTGACGAAAGACGCCGCAACAGTCGCATCAATCCACATGCCGCACTTGCCCTGTTGGAACAATGTGAGGTTTTCGTTGAAGCCGTTGTTGGCGGCACCGGCAGGACCGGATTCGTTCATCATGTCGAGGTAGAAGTTCAGCGTCGCGGCCCACTCTGGGCTGTCGAACTGTGCGTTCCACTCTTCATCAAACCAGCGTGCGCCAAACGAGTTGGACATGGCGGTCAGGAAGGCACCGTTTTCGCCCCAGCCCGCTTTGCCGCGGACACAGATGCCGTTGATTTCGTTGTCGCGGTCGGTCATGGCTGCTGCTGCTTCACGGATAAAGGTCCATGTAGGCGCGTCAGGCATTTCAAGGCCGGCTTTTTCCATCAAATCGGTGCGGTACATCACCATCGACGATTCACCGTAGAATGGCGATGCGTACAGATTGCCATCAACAGTCAGACCACCGGCAATAGCGGGAAGCAGGTCGCCTTTGTTATAATCATCGGCCATGCCCTCGTTCAAGGAAACGAGCCAGCCATTTTTGGCCCAGATTGGCACTTCGTAAGTACCGATCGTCATCACGTCAAAGGCACCGCCACCCGTGGAGATATCTGTTGTCAGGTTCTGACGCAGTACATTCTCTTCCAGCGTGACCCACTCGACATTGATGGCGGGGTGCTTCGCGTTGAAGTCCTCCGTCAAACCTTGCATCCGGATCATGTCGCCGTTGTTCACGGTCGCAATCGTAATCGTTGTCGCGTGAGCATCCGCAGATGCCATGCCAGCAGACAGGCCCAAGCCGACCGCAGAGGTCAGCAATAGTTTCTTCATAATCATGGTTGTCCTCCCAAAGACTTTTTTACACGTGTCAACACTAGGCTTTCAAACTCCCTTCCGTCAACTTAAAATTTCAAAAAAAGATGCCGCGACGCAGCAAATGGAAAGGGATTATGCAGATTCTCGGATTTTCAAGATGCCATTCATCAGCTGAACTGTCTGATTGCCTTGGGAATTTTCCGCGCGCAACTTTTCAATCAAGCGGCCCATTGCCGCCTGCCCGATGGCCCCAACATCCTGGGCGACCGTCGTCAGCGTCGGGACAGTAAAGGGACAAAGCGGATAATCGTCATGGCCAGCGATTCGCAAACCACCTTGCCGCATGGCCCCCGGTTGCAGTCCGTGATGGGCAGCCGCGCGCAACGCACCGATGGCTACCCGGTCATTCGCACATAAGATCGAGGAGGCCGTGAACTCCCCCTTGGAAAAGTGATCGTTCAGAACCGCCAGACCGTGCCCCTCAAAATACGACCCCTTCTCCACCACGTCAGCCCCGATCACGATCGGCTCGTGGCCCAGCTCCTCCATCTTGGTGATATAGGCCATCTCGCGCTCATAGGCGTTGAAGTTGACCCTTGGCATCGCAAGAAAGACCGGTGGTGTACCAACTCTGTTCAGGTATTCTGTAATAATACCAGTGCTTTGAACATGATCTGTTCCAACAAAATCAACCCCCGACAAAGGCGCCGGACGCGAGTCCATCAGCACAAAAGGCAAGCGTTCATTCAGCCGCTCATACACTTTGAGATCGCTCAGATTACCCAAAGGTGCCACAACAGCACCGTCAACGTTCATCGACAGAAACGTCTCTGCTGCACGCGCTTCAATTTCGCGGTCCGAATGTGAACACTGGGTAATCACGGTGAACCCCGCCCGCATTGCCGCCCGCTCAATCGACTCCAACAGCCGGGTAAAAAACAGGTCATTCAGATAGGGGATGATCACCCCGATCATCCCCGTCGACTTGCGATTCATCCGGGTCGCAAAGAAGTTGGGAATGTAGTCCACACGCTCTAACCCGCTGCGGATCCGCTCCACCGACGACCGGCTTACCTTCGAGGGGTCTTGAAAATAGCGCGAGAGTGTTGGCCGCGAAACACCAATCGCAGCTGACAATTCTTCCATCGTGTGAATTTCTGGTTTAGCCATCCCTGCAATTCCTTGATTTTCTCTGGTTAGCCAGAACATAAACCATAGAAACCGGAATGTCGCGCTTCAGATTATTACACGTGTAAACTTTGCGTCATGCACCAGCCCCCAAACGCGGGATCCAGAGCCGCACGCGATCAAGGCAAACACCTGCCCCCGAATTACGTTTCACAAACACTGAAGAGGACAGACGCACGCCAACAGAGAGGCGTCAAACCTTGTCATCTGGTTGTGCTGTGCCCGCATAGCTGTCAGGGGTGTCAAAAAGGATATTAGCAATGAATGACAAACTCACCCGCACGACCGAGATCGACCGCATTGCAGAACTGCTGGGACTACCAGAAGACATCAACTCTACAGCGTCTCTTACAGCCAAAGTTGCAGACGGGCTTTCGTTTACATCGCTGGACAAATTACTGGGCGTCATGTTTTCGCAACCCGCGCTGAACATCATCCCGGATCGGGTTTACCGTCGGGCGAAGCAGGAAAAACAGTCTCTTAGCGCTGCCAAAAGCCAGATCGTTTATGATTTTGCCCGCGCTTACGAGGTAGCAGACAGGATTCACAACGGCAACGGCGCGCTGGTGATGCGGTTTTTGGAAAAGCCTAACCCCAGCCTTGGCGGCGCGGCTCCCATGGCACTGGCCATTTCCAGTCCTGCCGGGGCGGATGCCGTGATAGAGCTGCTCAATAGCTAGGTCTGATCTGAAAGTGGTCCGGCACGTTGCGCGCCGTGCCGTTTTGGTCTGTTGTAGCCAGGATGGGCGTTCTTGACTGGCAAGACAGTCGCGGCAATTGACACAACCATCCAGCGCTGAAGGTCATTCGCAAGCTTTGTGATGGCGACATCTCTCAAATCCGGATTCCCGCCAAAGCATGAGTGACCAGATCTATCCGCGTGCTGCAACGTCACCGCCTGATCAAACGTCAGATCGTCGCTAAGACCCAGTCGGCAGCAGTGGGCAAAAGGGCGTCCAGCGCAGCCTGAAATGCGGCAGCAATTGCGGGCGGGCTGTCATTCGCGGCAGCCGCTACCTGCAAAAAGCTCCCGCTGCCCAGCACGCGTTGATCACGGTCGTCTATCACAGTCAGCTCGATCTGGACTTGCGTGCGCACCTCGCCCCCCGGTGCTACGGAGACATCAAACGCATCCATACGTACCAGTAAAACGGCGTCAGGAACCGGCCCGGACTCCCTCCGCCCGACGTATCCGATCCGCCCTGTCGCAGCGATGCTGCGGACCAGCAAACTTTGCATGACGAGCGGTGCCTCGTCCACCCATCGAGCGTCAGGCAGATAGGCGACAGCGGCCCCGTCGGACCTGACCATTATGCGATCCGTGACCAACGCCGCCGACGCCTCTGGACGGGCGACCAGCAGTTTGGCAATACTGCGCCGTCCCGTCTTCGAACCCGCAGCGGGGACAAGGTCGTATGAGTCCAGCGGCTCGGCTGCCGTGTTCAGGGCACTCAGCGCACTGCATCCGCCAAGGGAACTTGCTGCGCCCAGAAGGACGGCGCGTCGGGTCATCGTGATAGGCGTCATGGTGTCATCTCCGATATTCAGGAACGCGGTTGTCAAGCAGGAACCGGGTTGGATCGCGCTCGATCCGGCGAACAAGGCTGTTCAGGGTCGAAATCAGGTCGCGTGCTTCCTTGCCCAGACGGGTCAATTCCGGCAAGCCGGTTTTGGCAAAGTCGCCGATGCCCGGCGCAGCGGCTGCCACGGCGCTTTGCACTTGCCCCACGACACTGTCTGAACGCGCAATCAAGGCGCGCAACTCCTCGGTTATCGCGGGCACGTCGCGGGTCACCCCCTCGACCGCGACACTGATCCGGTCTGAAGCGGTGCGAATGTCCTTGAGAACCGGCGAGAGGTCGGTTTGCATCAATCCAGTCGCCGCGTCGAATGCCGTCTGGGCTGAGGACAGTGCCGCGTCTGTACCGGTCAGAGTCGTGTCGAGCGTGCCAAGGCTGGACTGAGCCCGCTTCATCAACTCGCTCGCCGCGGCCAGCGTCTCTTCGGTCTGGGTGACGATCGGATCAAAACGTGATGTAAGACCGGTCACATCCCCTGCAACCTGTTCCACCGCCAAGGTTGCCGTCGTAACCGCGTTGCGGATATCCTCGACGACGGCGGGGATGTCGATCTTCGCCACGTTCTCAAGTGTGGCAAGCGTCGTCTGCGCGCTCGCCAAGACGGTACGGGCATCGGCGACCAGCAGCGTCCCCTCCCCGGTTACCAGCGTGTCGAAATTGTCCGACGCATCGGTAACGGCGGTGAAGGCAGTGTTCGCATCTTGCAGGGTCTGCTCACGTTCCGTCAGCCGCGCGTTCAGCAGGTCCGCCGTCGCGCCAAAGCCGTCCAGCGTGGCACCCCCCCGCTGTTGCAGCTCGGCAATCGCCAGATCAGCGCGCGTGACAGCCCCCGACAGCTTTTCCAAAATGGGCGGAACCGTGTCGCGCAACAACATCTGCGCCATATCGAACGTGCCCTCGACGTTCCGGATCGCAGTGTTGGAGGCAAGAAGCGTCTTATCGGCGGAATCGAACGCCCCCTGGGCCGAGGTAAGGGCGGCGTCGGCACGTTCCAGCGTCGTCTCGACCGAGCTGCTGATGCTGCCAAGCTTGTCTGTGAAGATCGATATCTGCGCAGTGGCATCACTGACGGTTCCGCTGATCTCGGAGAAGTCCATGAGCGCCTTATCCAGCTCCCCAGAAGACGCTTCGAGATTGCGCAATATGCCTGTGACCAACCGCTGGTTTTCAGGGCTGGTCAGCGCCTGAAACTGCGCCAGCAGATCGGTCGCCTGCAACAACAGGTCCGGTGCCGCCTCGACCAGCGCCTGCACGGTCGAGCGTTTGGAGCGGATCATCGGCAATTCACCATCGGTTGCCGTCACCGGCCCTGCCCCCGGCGTCCCCCCCGAAAGCGAGATGGACGCGACCCCTGTCACACCTTGTGACTGCACCTGTGCGACCGTGTTGCTGCGCACCGGCGTGGTGCTGTCGATCTCGACCGTGGCCAATACCTTGGACGCATCCGGCCCATAGATGCTCAGCCCCGTAACCCTGCCGACCGAGATGCCGTTAAAGAGCACGTCGCCCGACGGGTCCAGCCCCGACACATCTTCGAAAAGGATGCCATAGGTCTTGTATTGCCGGTCAAGCTGAACGCTGGCGAGCCAGATGAAAAACCCAAGCGTGCCAAGGATGGCCGCAAGCGTGAAGGCCCCGATCAGGATAAAGTTTGCGCGGGTTTCCATCAGTGCCCCCCCGCCGTGTCCTGTGCCGCCCGGGCACGTGGACCGTGAAAATATTCCTGCACCCAAGGATGATCGACCGCCAGCATGTCGTCCATCGTGCCCACGGCAAGCACCCGCTTGTCCGCCAGCACAGCCACCCGGTCGCAGATGGCATAGAGGCTGTCGAGATCGTGGGTGACAAGAAAGACCGTCAGGCCCAACGCGGCCTGTAGCTGCTTGATCAAGATGTCGAACGCAGCGGCACCGATCGGGTCGAGCCCGGCAGTCGGCTCGTCAAGAAAGACAATCTCGGGGTCCAGCGCGATGGCCCGCGCAAAGCCTGCCCGCTTGCGCATGCCGCCAGACAGTTCGGCGGGGTAATTGGACAGTGCAGTTTCAGAGAGCCCCACCATGCGCACCTTGATGCTTGCAAGTGTCGCGCGCAGGTCGGGCTCCATATTCAGTTGCTCTCGCATGGGAGCCTCCACATTTTGCTGCACGGTCAGCGAAG
Source organism: Sulfitobacter sp. (assembly GCA_024636405.1). Next base: position 17,873 of record JAGXHC010000243.1, read on the forward strand.
AAAACAGGGCCCCGTCCTGGAACATCACACCCCAGCGGCGGCGCAGGCGGCGGTAGTCGGCATCGGTCGTGTCGCGCACGCTTTGACCGAACACCTCGATCTGGCCCGCGTCGGGTTTCAGCAGCCCCACGATGGCGCGCAGGAGCACGGATTTACCGGTGCCAGATCCGCCCACGACGCCGATGATCTCTCCCCGGCGCACGTCGAGATCAAGACCGTCATGGACCGTATGTGTGCCAAAGCGGGTCACCAGACCCTCCACACGAATGATATTATCGTCGACGGGATCACTCATCACACACCCACAATCGCAAAGAAGATAGAGAACATCGCGTCCGCGACGATCACCATGAAAATCGACAGTACGACCGAGGCCGACGTCAGCCGACCAAGCGATTCCGCATCGCCGCCAACGCGCATCCCCTTGAAACACCCGATGATGCCAATGATCAGTGCAAAGAACGGGGCCTTGATCATGCCTACCCCAAAGTGCCAGACGTCGGTGTTGCTGACAAGCCGCGACTGGAACACGGCGGGCGAGACGCCCAGATCGATCCACGACATCACCGCCCCGCCAAGCAACCCAGCGATGTCAGCGATAAAGCCAAGCGCGGGCAGCATCAATATCAGCGCCAGCACCCGCGGCACCACAAGGATCGTAACGGGGTCCAGCCCGATGGTGCGCATGGCGTCAATCTCCTCGCGCATTTTCATGGAGCCGATGGCAGCCGTGAAGGCAGAGCCAGACCGCCCCGCGACGATGATCGCCGTCAGCAGAATGCCCAATTCGCGCAGTACGGAAATCGCGATCAGATCGACAACAAACACCTCCGCGCCGAACTGGCGCAGCTGCGTAGCCCCTTGAAACGCCAGCACGACGCCGATCAGGAAAGCCATAAGCGCCACGATGGGGACGGCGTTCAGCCCGACTTGCTGGCAATGGTGCACCACCGACGTCAGACGCAGGCGGCGCGGATGGACAACGATCCCTGCCAATGTAGACACCACCTGCCCAAGGAACGAAACCAGCGCAACCGTCTCGCGCGCGCCGCCTGCTACGGCTCGCCCGAAGTCCTCCAAATGATCGGTCAGCGCTTTATCTTCCGGTGGCCCCGCATCTTCGGGTGGCATGCTGCCCCGGACGGTTTCAATCAGCTGCGCTTGCGCCTCGGTCGCACCCTCAACGGTCAATTCGGTACCGTCTGCCTTCAACCGGGATTGCAGATCGATCAGAAGCCACGCTCCTGCGGTGTCCAAAGCCGACAGGCCCTCAACGTCGATCACCGTCGCATCACGCGCCTGATCCATCAGAGCTACCCGATCAAGCCCGGTGACAGTGTTGATGTGCAGCGCACCCGTAACGATCAGCCGGGAGCCGCTGCGGCTGGCGGCGAACCTCTCGACAGAGGAGTTATCGGCGCTCATGCTGGTTGCCCTGTTACGATGCGCAGGTTTTCGTTTGCGCCGAGTGCCGCAAGGATCGGCACAACACCCGCCGACCAGGCCCCTGCAGCCAGATCAGTTGCGGCGATGCCAGACAAGGCAATCCTGAGAAAATCGTAGGTCAGTCCCTTCATGACAGGTTCATCGACCAGGCGGTCAAGCCCCCATGGTGGTAGGGCTGGGTCACGCCATCCATAAACCAGCCGTCTGGTGCCTGATGCGCAATCCGGCCCCCCCGCATCCGGCGGCAGGTGTCACATTGGCCCCGCCGCACAGTAGGCACGGCCAGATCGCAAATGCGCCGGGCAAGCATAGTATTCATGGGCAAGCCACCATCAGCCCTGTTGCAGCGCGGCATCGATCCGGCTACGCAGGTCGGGCGGCAAACTCTGTATCACCTCTCTCAACAACACCAGATCCCGGCGCGCGCCGTGCAGTTGGTCGACGAGTTCGATCACGATGCCGACGGCCATCTCATCCAGATCGAGATCCTCGGCCAGATCACACAGCAGCTCCAGACGTGCGATATCGACGTTGCGAAAGAAGACACCTTCTTCAGCCACTTGCGGTCGCACAAGGTCGATCTCGACATACCGCCCAAGCCGCTGGCGGGTCAGGCGTGTGACGGTCGTGATGACCTCGTCTTCGGAAAAACGGTCTGTCATGCGGTGCTCCCTTTCATCGACGCAGCGCGGGTCTCGCGCCATGCCGTGAGCAGATCGCGCAACTGTGGATCGGGGTCCTTCGGAACCATGATCTTCAGCTCCACCCGCTGATCGCCCGCCGCCTTGGTTCCCTTGCCTGCGACCCCGCGCCCGCGCAAACGCATGACCCGGCCAGAACTTGCGCCGGGCGGGATCGTCAGACCAACGGGTCCGTCGATCGTGGGCACGGTGACCTTGGCCCCCAGAATGGCATCGTCGAAGGATACGGGCAGGATCAGCAGGATATCATCGCCCTCGCGTCGGAATTCGGGGTGTTCCTGCACCGTCACGGTGATCAGCGCGTCGCCCGCAGGTCCGCCACCAAAGCCGGGCGATCCCTTGCCACGCAGACGCAATGTCTGTCCATCCAGCGTGCCACGCGGGATTTTCACAGCAAGGTTCGCACCGCCCGGAAGTGTGATCGTTGTCTCGGCCCCGCGCACGGCATCCAGAAAAGGCACCTCAAGCCTGTAGCGCGCATCCGGTCCGGCGGCACTGCGGCTACCGCCACCAAAGTCGAAGCCGCCAGACCCCGCCCCCCGGTTGCGCAGGATCTCGGCAAAGATGTCGCCCGGATCGGCGTCCTGCCCGAATCCGCGCCGTCGCTGATAGGTGTTATCAGCCGCATCGGCGTAGTCGCGGTAATACTGTCTTTGCGGACGCTCGGCCCCCTGCGCATCGATGTCGCCTGCATCAAAGCGCGCCCGCGTGTCGGGGTCTTTCAAAAGGTCATAGGCAGCTGACACCGCCTTGAAGCGATCCTCGGCTTTCTTGTCGTCGGGGTGCAGGTCGGGATGGCTTGTGCGCACCAGTTTGCGGTACGCCTTTTTGATGTCGGCCGCACTCGCATCCTTGGTCAGGCCGAGAGTCTCGTAGGGATCAATGCTCATAATCGGCACCTTTTACATGCGTCGCGCGGTCTTGGACCGATGGGCCAATCGTGGCTGGGCAAACCATTCCATGCGCCGAAGTGCCCTGTCTCTGATCCAGATCAATGTTGAAAACCCAAAATCACGCTAAGCCAGAAAGGCGGGGGCCAACAAATCGCCAAAGAGGGCTGGATTTTCTGCATCCTGACACGCGCGCCCGAACCACCTTACCGAAACAACAAAGAGAGACTGCCATGACAACCTACGACACCCAGAAACAAAACGAGGATTTGAGATCCACAGAAATCCCAACTCAAGCCACCACGTCCCAGCATTCAAAGGAGCCAGACACGCATGCTGACACGCCCCCGAAGCAATTGGCCGAGGACAACAACGATGACCTCTTCGACAACGTACCCATCTGAATAGCATCATGCAAGGCCATCCCCAAACCATCGACCACCCGTAGGCGACGGTAATCCGCAGGTCATTCCTGTCCGCACATGGATGTCCGGCAGGCGCGCCCGTCGCCTGCAAAGGTTTACTATGCAACATTTTATGGTGACCGAAGCCTTTACCTGCACGCCAGACCAAGGCCGCTTTTCCACGCCACCTTACCGGTTCACGCAGGGCCTATGCCTGACAGTTGCAGCCAGCGTGCCATCCAAGGGCGGTCGAAGGGGCAAAGTGATCGTTTACAGCTTTGGCCACAGGGCACCAGAACACTCTGATTATGCAGCGCTCTTCCATTTTTCGGGCGTGACGTAAACGACTTGATCATCAACACTGACCATTACATCGCCGTCCTGAATATTGACCTGCAGTTTCATCGCGCGGCTTGCCAGCTTTGCCAACGCAACCGTGTCGGTTTCGACAAAATTCATCACATCAAGATTGTCAAAGCGGCTCGTGCTGTTTTTGATCTTGTCCCACCACATCTCGGCCGGCTTGCCGCCGTAAGAATAGACAACCACCTTGTCGGCTTTGCCACAAGACTGCCGCACCACCTTCTCACGGGGAAGTCCAAGCGCCACCCAAACATCAAGCTGTCCGCTCAGGCTTTTCTGCCAGATGTCTGGCTCGTCGTCCGTTGACAAGCCTTTCGTCATTTCCAGATGCTCATGGGCATTAAGCGCGAAAGCTACAATGCGCACCATCAGCCGTTCATCCGTCTCGGAGGGATGTTTGGCAATCGTCAGTTTATGGGTCTCGTAATAGTGACGGTCCATATCGGAGACTGACAGTTCAACTTTATAAATGGTGGCATTTTGAGCCATATTTTGTTCCAAATCTCCTAAAGAAAGGAGGCCTACACCGTCTGCTGAAGTTTGGAAAGCGGATAGAGAGGCAATGCGTCAATCGCTGCGTGTTAATGCATGATCCGCGCCGGTCTGGTCGCGCAAGGCGATCAGGGTCACCCGCAGCGGCATGTCGAATGTCATGCCGATCGCCTGCGGCGACATGGCCGGGATGGCCCCATCGGCTGGCACTGTCGCCTGTTTTTCGGAATGCGCCGCACCCTGTGCAGCGGCGAGTGTCAGAGCGGATAGAAACACCGCCGCACATCGGGTTGATGGTCGCATGGCTTATATCCTTGCAGACACGTCAGTTGATGCCATTGGCACGTTGCACAGCGCGAACATAGGCGGTGATTGCGCCAATGTCTGCCGTCGTCAGCCCCTCGACCGCGACCATATTTCCAAAAGACCAATGGTGCGATTGAACACCGTATTGAACCGCCCTTTCAAAGGAATAATCGGCATGATGGCTTGGCTCGTATATTTTGTGGATCAGCGGCGGCCCTATTTCATTACGTCCGGCAGCGTTGTCGCCGTGACACGCAGCGCAATTGGCGGCAAACGCAGTTGCGCCCATCTGCTCGCGATCCGTCAGTGTTGCAGGCAGGCTGACCGCCACAAGGGGCGCGCCCACGGGGGCATCGGCGACGGGATCGGCAGGCACAGGCCACAAAAGCCAAACCCCACCCAGGGTCGCAACAGCGGCGATGATCACAGCGAATGTAATGCGCATTTTTCTTCCAATTCAATCAGGGGGTGCTGGCCGGAAAAACGCCGGCCAGCAATGTGCTTTCTTATTCAGGCATCATCGCGCTGACAGCATACATGCCATCCTTGCCCTTGATCAGCATCATGACGATTTCATCCCCTTCGGCAACACCGTCGATGACAGCTTCGGGGGTAAGGGGCATATCCATGGTCATCGCAGGCCAGCCAATTTCAGGGATCGGACCGTGACTGACATTCACGGTGCCGTCACCGATGGAGTTGACCACGGCTTTGGCGTGCACCGCGCCTTGCATGTTTTCATCGCTCATCGCCATGTTGGAATGATCCATGGTCGAATGGTTCATTTGCGCCATCGCCACGGGCGTCGTCAGTGCGAGCATGCAGATCGAGAGAGGTAGAATTTTCATAGGTCGTCCTTTTAGTTTAGGGGATTATTCAGCGGGTTGCGTTGCCGCTGGCATGTCGGCCGGCTGCAACAAACTGCGGTTGACCCTTTTCAGGGCCAGCCGTTTCCAGATCACGAAGATCGACGGAATGACAAAAAGCGTAAGCAAGGTGGCGGTTGCCATCCCTCCCAGCATAGGGGCGGCAATGCGCTGCATGATTTCAGAGCCGGTGCCGGTGCCATACATGATTGGGATCAACCCGGCAAAGATCGTGGCGACTGTCATCACCTTGGGACGCACCCGCAACAATGCGCCTTCAAACACGACTTCCTCGACATCGACAGGGGTCATCTCGCGCGCCTCGGCGGCGGCGAGCTTGCGGCGTTTGTCCCACGAGAGGTTCAGGTAAAACAGCATCACGATGGCGGTCTCTACTGCCACACCTGCAAGGGCGATAAACCCGACCAGAACGGCCACTGAGATATCAAAGCTCAGATACCACAAAAACCACACACCGCCCGCCAACGCGACAGGCAAGGCCGCCAGAATGATGCCGACTTCAATCACGCGGTTAAACGCCATGAACAGCATCAGTGTGATGATCAGCAAGGTTGCGGGGGCGATCAGCTTGAGCCGCTCTTGCATGCGCTGGATATATTCATACTGGCCCGACCACGTGATCGAATACCCCGCTGGCAGTGTCACCCCGGCGGCCACGGCTGCGCGTGCTTCTTCGACATAGCCGCCCAGATCCCGACCCGCGATGTCGATAAAGACAAAACCCGTGCGCCGCGCATTTTCAGACCTGATCATGCCGGGACCGTCGACGACACTGATCTCAGCCAATGCCCCCAAGGGAACATGCGCGCCAGAGGGCGTGACGACCGGCAGATCGCGCAGCCGTTCGGGGCTGTCACGCCAGTCCTGCGGATAGCGCAGATTGATTGGAAAGCGCTCAAGCCCCTCGACAGATTCCGACACCTGCATGCCACCAATCGCGGTCTGGACGACGTCCTGAATGTCACGCACGCTCATCATATAGCGCGCGGCGGCATCCCGGTTCGGGTTGATCTCGATGAACCTTCCGCCGATTGGCCGTTCGGCGTAGGCCGAGGTCGTGCCGTCGATCTTGGACGTGATGCTTTCAACCTCAATCCCGATCTGTTCGATCACGCCAAGGTCGGTGCCGGAAATCTTGACCCCCACCGGGGTCTTGATGCCGGTGGCCAGCATGTCGATGCGGTTCTTGATCGGCTGGATCCAAACATTGGTCACGCCAGGTATCTGCACAACGCGGTCAAGTTCGGCGCGTATCTTGTCCATTGTCATGCCCGCACGCCATTCAGCCTCGGGTTTCAACTGGATTGTTGTCTCGATCATGGTCAGGGGGGCCGGATCAGTCGCAGTATCGGCGCGAGCCAGCTTGCCATGCACCGTCAGCACCTCGGGCACGGTCGCGATCAGGCGGTCGGTCTGTTGCAGCACTTCGCGCGCCTTGCCGATGGACACACCGGGGTACAGCGACGGCATATACAGGAAATCACCTTCGTTCAGCTCTGGCATGAATTCGGTCCCGATGCGCTGCAACGGCCACCACATGGATGCCACCAGCAGCCCCGCCAGAACCGTTGTTGCCCACGGCCAAGCGACCGCTGCATCAAGGAAGGGCCTGTAAATCCAGATCACCAACCGGTTCAGCGGGTTCTTGCGTTCAGGGATGATGCGCCCCCGAACGAAATACCCCATCAGCACGGGCACAAGTGTGATCGACAAGATTGCGGCGGCGGCCATCGCATAGGTCTTGGTGAAGGCGAGCGGTTTGAACAGCCTGCCTTCCTGGCTTTCCAGCACGAAGACGGGCAAGAAACTGACTGCGATGATGGCGAGCGAAAAGAACAGCGCAGGGCCTACTTCCTCGCAACACTCGGTCACGATGCGCCAGCGGTTCTTGTTGGTGAGCTTCTCGCTCTCTAGCCGTCGGTGCATCGCTTCGATCATGACAATCGCCGCGTCGACCATGGCACCGATGGCGATGGCAATGCCGCCCAAAGACATGATGTTCGCGTTCACCCCTTGCAGCTTCATGATGATAAACGCGGCAAAGATGCCCAAAGGCAGCGACAGCAAGATCACCAACGAGGATCGCAGGTGCAGCAAGAACGCAGCACAAACCAGCACAACAACGATGAATTCTTCCGTCAGTTTGTGTTGCAGGTTTTCTACCGCCCGCTCGATCACGCCCGCGCGGTTGTAGGTCGTCACAATTTCGACGCCCTCGGGCAGGCTGTCGCGCAAGGTGTCTATCCGGGCTTCAACGGCCTTGATCGTGCTTAGCGCGTTGCCGCCCCACCGCAGGATCACGACACCGCCGACAGCATCCCCCTCCCCTTGAAATTCGCCCACACCGCGCCGCATTTCCGGACCAAGACGGATGTCGGCAACATCTGCCAGCGTAAGGGCGGCACCCCGGTCTTTCACCAACAAGGGCGCTTTGGCGATGTCGGCCAGTTCGTCCACATAGCCGGTCGAGCGGACCATGAATTCGGCCTCTCCCATCTCGATCACGCTACCGCCGGTTTCGCGGTTTGCGCCTTGAATGGCGTCGCGCACCTGCGCCAGCGGAATGTCGTAGGCGCGCAGTTTGTTGGGATCGACGACAACTTGATACTGCTTGACCATGCCCCCGATCGTTGCGACCTCTGACACACCATCGACGGTTTGCAGTTCGTATTTCAGGAACCAGTCCTGTATCGTCCGCAACTCTGCCAGATCATGCCCGCCAGTGCGGTCGATCAGGGCGTATTGGTAAATCCAGCCCACACCTGTGGCATCGGGGCCAAGCTGGGGTGCAACCCCTTCAGGCAGGTTCGCAGTGATCTGGCCCAGATACTCCAGCACCCGCGTGCGCGCCCAGTAAAGATCGGTGCCGTCTTCGAACACGACATACACATAGCTGTCGCCAAAGAACGAAAACCCGCGCACGTCACTCGCCCCCGGCACCGCGAGCATCGCAGTGGTGATGGGATAGGTGATCTGATCCTCGACGACTTGGGGGGCCTGGCCGGCATAGGACGTGCGCACAATCACCTGCACGTCGGACAGGTCAGGGATA
>JAGXHC010000244.1 GCA_024636405.1 Sulfitobacter sp.
CCATTGATCGACATACGTGAACCCTTGGGCACCTTGCCGCCTTGATACTTGCCCGTCAGCAATCCCGCAGCAAGCGGCGAAAATGACAGCAAACCAATGTCTTCCGCGATGCACGCCTCTGCCAGATCGGTATCGGCCAAGCGGTGCATCAGGGAATATTCGTTCTGCACCGAAACCGGGCGCGGCCCGCCAGTGCGATCCGCCGCCGCACGCCACTGGGCCAACCCCCAGGCGCTTTCGTTACTCAGCCCGAACGTACGGATCGTGCCGCGGTCGACTTCTGCCTGCAGCGCGCGCAGGCAGTCCTCCATGTGGTCCTGCACCTCGGCGCGGTCCAATCCCGTGGGGTCATAATCCCAGTTGCGCCGGAACATATAGCCGCCCCGGTTGGGCCAGTGAAACTGATACAGGTCGATATAATCCGTCTTGAGCCGCCGCAGCGACCCCTCCACCGCCTCTGGGATGGTGGCCGCCGAAATGCCGGCCCCTTCGCGCAGATATTCCAAACCTATGCCGCTGTGCTTGGTGGCCAGAACGACGTCGCCGCGCCGCTGATCACGCTCCAGCCACAGCCCGATGATACGTTCGGTCCGGCCGATGGTTTCGGCGCTGACGGGGTTTACCGGGTACATCTCTGCCGTGTCGATGAAATTAATACCTGCTGCCAGCGCGCGATCAATCTGATCGTGGCCTTCTTCGGCAGAATTCTGCGTGCCCCAGGTCATTGATCCCAAACACAGATCCGTCACCTCGATCCCGCTTTGCCCCAGCGTCTTCATCTTCATGATCATTCCTCAATTCATTTGCGGGCACATTAGGCAGAGCAGCGCCCGGCGCAACCTGATTAGAGCCGCGATCAAAATAAACGACCCTTCACCGTCGCTTTCACGATTGGGTTCCCCGGCAATTACAGCCAGACTGCGCCCTATGCGGATGTTGATTTCCTTTGCGGCGCTGTTTCTGTCTGTCATCTTGTTGCAGCTGTCTTCGGGCGGCGTGGGACCGCTGGATGTTTTGTCGGGATTGCAGTTGAATTTCTCCAAACAGGAGATCGGATTTCTGGGTTCCGCGCATTTTCTGGGGTTTTTCATCGGATGCTGGTGGGCACCGCGCCTGATGGGCAGCGTCGGCCATTCGCGCGCTTTTGCAGCGTTCACCGCCTCGGGCGCCATCGGTCTGATGGCGCATATGATGGTCATTGATCCCTACGCCTGGGCGCTCATGCGGGTGGCGTCGGGGCTTTGCGTGGCGGGATGCTACACAGTCATCGAGGCTTGGTTGCAAGCCAAGGTTACGAACGAAACACGCGGCCGCGCCATGGGGACATACCGGGTCGTGGACATGACCGGATCACTTGCGGCGCAGATGATCATCGGGGTGCTGGAGCCCGCGTCCTATGTCTCCTACAACCTGTTGGCCATCGTGTGTTGTGCCGCCCTCGTCCCGCTGACCCTCACACGGGTAGAGCAGCCTGAAACCCCCGATCAGCCCCGCCTGCGGCCACGGCTGGCCGTTGACCGGTCGCCACTTGCTGCGGCGGGCGTGGTGGTGGCAGCGGTTTCCAGCGCGTCATTTCGCATGGTCGGCCCGATCTACGGACAAGAAGTCGGGCTAAGCGCGGGTCAAATCGCATGGTTTCTGTCTGCTTTCGTTTTGGGGGGCGCGCTGGCGCAATATCCTGTGGGCTGGATCGCGGATAAATACGACCGCCGCTGGGTGCTGATCTGGCTTTCGGTCGCCGCCATCGTGAGTGCTGCAATTACCGTCGCCACAGCGGGCATGGGCACCTATGGCATCATGCTGTCGGCGGGGTTGTTCGGCATGACGACCTTTCCGATTTATTCAGTGGCCGCGGCACATGCCCATGATTTCGCCAGCGCCGATGAACGGGTCGAGCTTTCGGCCGCGCTGATGTTCTTTTTTGCCGTGGGCGCGATTTTTGCCCCCTACCTTGCATCTGTGTTGATAGAAAATTATGGATCAGGTGCGCTTTTTGTGATGATTTCGATCGCGCATGCGGTGCTGGTGGTCTTTGGTCTGACGCGGATGCGCGCGCGCCGCACCCGCAAGGCGCGCACCCGCTTTGTCAACGTGCCGCGCACCAGCTTTGTTGTGGGGCGCCTTTTCGGACGCGCGCGTGAACAGCAGCCACGCGGTGATCCGCCCGAGGTTTGAGAGGCTGGCACAGCGATGCGCTGCCTGCTAAAGCAATCGCAACCCCTGATCCAAGGCAGTCTCTCTTGACCAAACATCTTATCACTTCCGCCATTCCCTACATCAACGGCATCAAGCATTTGGGCAATCTGGTGGGCAGCCAATTGCCCGCCGACCTCTACGCCCGCTATCTGCGCGCGCGCGGCCATGAGGTGCTGTTTTTGTGCGCCACCGATGAACACGGCACCCCGGCAGAGCTTGCCGCGGCCAAGGCGGGCAAGCCGGTGGCCGACTACTGCGCCGAAATGCACAAGGTACAGGCGCGCATTGCCGATGATTTTGGCCTTTCGTTCGATCATTTCGGGCGCTCCTCCAGCCCACAAAATCACAAGCTGACACAGCATTTCGCGGGTGTGCTGGCGGATCAGGGACTGATTGAAGAAGTCGTTGAAAAACAGATCTATTCCGTCACCGACGGGCGTTTTCTGCCTGATCGCTATATCGAGGGCACCTGCCCCAACTGCGGATTCGAAAGCGCGCGCGGCGATCAATGCGACAATTGCACCAAGCAGTTGGACCCGGTCGACCTGATTGATCCGCGCAGCACAATTTCGGGCGCCACCGACCTTGAAATGCGTGACACCAAACATCTGTTTCTGCGGCAAAGCCAGATGAAGGACCGGTTGAGCGACTGGATCGACAGCAAGTCTGACTGGCCCATCCTGACCACCTCCATCGCGAAGAAATGGTTGCATGACGGCGACGGCCTGCAGGACCGTGGCATCACCCGCGATCTGGACTGGGGCGTGCCGGTGCGGCGCGGCGATGCTGACTGGCCGGGGATGGAGGGCAAGGTGTTCTATGTCTGGTTTGATGCGCCGATTGAATATATCGCCTGCGCGCAGGAATGGGTTGACGCGGGCAAAGGTGAAGACTGGGAAGGCTGGTGGCGCACCGATCGGGGTGCAGACGACGTGCGCTATACCCAGTTCATGGGCAAGGATAATGTCCCGTTCCACACCTTGGGTTTTCCGGCCACCATCATGGGATCGGGCGAGCCGTGGAAGTTGGTCGATTATATCAAGTCGTTTAACTATCTGACATATGACGGCGGCCAATTCTCAACCTCGCGCGGGCGCGGTGTGTTTATGGATCAGGCGTTGGAACTGCTGCCCGCTGATTATTGGCGTTGGTGGCTGCTGTCCCACGCGCCTGAAACTTCGGATGCCGAATTCACATGGGAAAACTTCCAAACCTCCGTGAACAAGGACCTCGCGGACGTGCTGGGCAACTTCATCAGCCGGATCACCAAATTCTGCCGCTCGAAATTCGGCGAAGCGGTGCCGGAAGCAGGCGAATATGGCGAGGCCGAACATGCCCTGATCGCCGACATTGCGGCCCGTGTGGCGCAGTATCAGACCTGCATGGATGCCATCGAAGTGCGCAAATCCGCAGCCGAACTGCGTGCAATCTGGGCGGCGGGCAACGAATATCTTCAGGCGCAGGCACCTTGGACCACGTTCAAGACCGACCCGGATCGCGCTGCGGCACAGGTGCGTCTGGCGCTGAACCTGATCCCGCTTTACGCCACGCTGTCTGCGCCCTTTATTCCGCAGGCTGCCGCATCAATGCTGACCGCGATGCGGCTTAATGAAACGCCGGGCTGGCCGGATGATGTCCCCGCTGCTCTTGGCGCATTGCCTTCTGGTCACGCGTTTGATGTACCCGAGGTGCTTTTTGCCAAGATCACTGACGAAGACCGCGAGGCGTGGGCCATTCGCTTTGCCGGAACTCGGGGATAACGGCGCGTTCTCTCGAAGTTCTGATAATTCGCAGCGATAGGTTCAGTGCGATTGGCTGCGCATTTGATGAACGCAAGACATCTGCGGTTCGATGGCACACACGAGCCCGCACGCACGGCGATCACGCTCTTGCGCGTCCAGCGCAAATTGGCGGTGCACCATTGCGTTTAACCGCCCAGAACTTCGGTGACGACATTGGCCGTGGTGCAGGCCTCGGCCAGGCTCAGAACTCCTCCCAACCGTCTGGTTCGGGAGACTGCGCAAGCGCGGCATTTCCAACTGTTCTGCCCCCATCCACCGGGCGCGGTGGGGCTGCGACAGCGACCGGTTTTTTGGGCTGCGGCGCGGTGTGGGCTGAGCCAACCTGCGCGGCGTCCAGCCGAAAGCGCGCAACCGCCTGCGCCAGCGAATCCGCCTCCGCAGTCAGCGCGTGGCTGGCCGCAGTGGTTTCTTCGAACATCGCTGCATTCTGCTGCGTCACATGATCCAGTTCGGTCACCGACGCGTTAATCTCGGCCAACCCGCTTGATTGCTCCCGCGCAGATGTAGCAATAGCGGAAACCCGTTTGGAAATTTCAGAAACCGAGGTCACAATGGATGCAAGTGCCGTTCCAGTACGGTCCACAAGATCGACACCTTGTTTCACCTGATCGCCACTGGAGGAAATCAGTTCGTTGATTTCGCGTGCAGCATCCGACGACCTTTGCGCCAGCGCGCGCACCTCGGTTGCGACAACAGCAAAGCCGCGGCCCGCTTCGCCTGCACGGGCGGCCTCTACGCCCGCGTTCAGCGCCAGCAAATTGGTTTGAAACGCGATGTCGTCGATGACGCTGGTGATCTTGGAAATTTCCTGCGAAGAATTCTTGATCCCGTCCATGGCCAGCACGGCCTTGCGCGCCACGTCGCCGCCCTGTTCTGCGTTCTTTTGAGCGTCTGCAGACATCTTGCTGGCATCGTCCGCGGCTTCGGCGGCCGAATGTACCGATGCTGTGAGTTCATCCAGCGCTGCCGCGGTTTCCTCCAGCGTCGCTGCCTGCTTTTCGGTGCGGCGCGACAAATCGTCGGCTGCAGAGGTAATCTCAGCGGTCTCGCTTCGGATCGAATTGGCATTATGGATCACCGCGCCGACCGCATCGCGCAAAGACAATACCGCGGCATTGAAATCGGATCGAAGCTTGTCATATTCCGCCGGAAACACACCGCTGATATCCGCCGCCAGATCACCATCTGACAGGTTTGTCAGCGCCACACCAAGCGCTGCAACAACTTCCTGCTGCTCCGCAGAAATACGTGCGCGCTCTTGTTCGGCCTGACGCATCTGACGATCCGCATCGGTTACGTCGGCCCCCAAAAACAAGCAGCTCTGAAGATTTCCGTCAGCGCCGGAGACGGTATTGAAACTTCCTTCTACGATTTTTGGATCGCCGCCGCCTGCAGCCATCTCAAAGCGGCCATGTACCGCCTCGCCCTGCCGGACCCGCGACAAAATTTCATTCGCAGAGATGCCCGTTGCCAGTTCCGTACCGAACAGGTTTCCAAAGGCCACTTCCCGCACCTGTGCACAGGTCAGTTCCAAAAGCTCAAAAACCTTTTCATTCGCGTTTTTCACACACCCTGCCGCATCAAATTCAATCCGTAACTGGCTTGCATCAATGGCATTAATCATCACGGCATTGCGCTGCGCCTCGGTACGATCGGCCCATTCGATGACCGCGCCGATCCTGTCCTGCCGGTCGTCCAGCGCGATATTCACTTTGATCCTGATCGTCCTTTCGCCGATTTTTGCGGTCACTTCGGCACCTTGACGACCAACCTCACCGTCCTGCAGATCGGTGGCAATGGCCCGCAGCTCATTCATAGCGCTCAAGTCCGCTCCTACAATGCCCTCCGGCGTCACGCCGGGCCAGTTGTCAAGCAAGTCCGGCATAAGATCGCACAGAAGTTTCTCACAGGCTGGATTGGCAAAGATTACCTGAAATTTTTCGTCAACCATCATCATCGGCGCCGAGGATCCAACAAAAGCTGCCCCCTTGAATGCAGATTCCCGCGATGCAGCTTTGGCCAGCGCAAGCGTGCCGCGCAATGCATCAAGCCGCTGCGCCATATGCCCGATCTCATCACGGCGCGCAGTATGCGGGATAGTCTGGTCGTAATTTTCCTCGGAGACCTCCTGCATTGCGCTTTCCAATTGAACAAGCGGGCGCGACATTCGCGTCTTGAGGTAAAAAGCAGCGGCGATCAGCGCCCCCAAAAATGTGGCAAGACCGATAAGCAGCTCATTGATCATCTGGCTGCGCAGGGCGGCGCGGCTGTGGATGTCTGTCCAAGATGTGACGACGACGCCGACAGTGTTATTCTCTGCCCCGAAGCGGACAGGCACGGCAATGGAATATCCCGATTCCGACGCAACAGTCTCGTCGGTCTCCAGCGCCGCTACCGCGATTTTTTGGGCCTCTTCCCGGTCGAAATCGTTGGTGTCAGAGGCAAACATCGTCTCGCCTGCCTGGTCGGTCACCAAAGCACCGGACGCGTCTGGGCCTGCCGCGTCGACCACGCCCGTCACGATCTCGCCGACAGCTTCGAGATTGCCGAATTTGATGGAACCGCCCATCTGCATCGCCAATAGGTTGCTCACCTCCAGGGCGCGGCTGGCAACTCGTTCTTCCATCTGAGCGCCCAGCCTTGACTGCGACGAAGTTTCGATCGTGGCCACCACAATCAGCACGCACACGGCAACCATGAATGTGCATTTGAAGAACAGGCTGTGCAGCGGCCCGACCCGTTTCTTGTCCGATTCAACATTCATCGCCCGTTCCCCTCGCGAAAATCGGCCCGCTCGGGGCCATCGACTTCGCGACCCTAAACATGGATGTCTTACGGTCGGATTAACAGCATCGGACAACGCACAATGGCACGCCACTGCGCCCGCTTTTCTTTGGAAACCGCTGAAAATCACTTTGCTTGCAAAGCGATGGTGGTGCGGGTGAGATGCACCGAAGTAAATGCTTCAAACTGCGCCACCGCGTCCCGTTATGACTATTAATATATATGTATAGCAGCATACTAGGCTTGCGTACTGTTTCAAACTGCCCCAGTGTGTTCCCCTGTATATCACGTAAATTGGGGAATATTCGGGGAATGAATTAGTGGGGAAACTGGCAACCAACATTCTAAAGACCGCAAGCGTTGGCAAGCATTCTGACGGAGCTGGGCTGTATCTGCTTGTGACCGGTCATGACACCAGGGGCAGTGCGAAAGGCAGTTGGATTTTCCGATATACCTACCACAAGCAGAGATACGAGATGGGCATCGGATCAATTCAGTCTCTTTCACTGGCGCGCGCTCGGGCGGAGTGTGAC
>JAGXHC010000245.1 GCA_024636405.1 Sulfitobacter sp.
AACGATCAGGCGTGCGTCCGGGTGGGCCTTGCGCAGTTTGCGGATATCCTGCCGTGCTTTGCGCACAGCCTCTGCGGTGACCGCGCAGGTATTGACGACCACGGCGTTGCCCAACCCCGCCTGCGCCGCCAGATCCTTCATTGCTTCCGTTTCATAAGCGTTCAGCCGACAGCCGTGGTTGGAAAAGACAGGCGTGGTCATTTCGCGTTTTCCAGAAAGGCGGGCGTCAGTGTGCCGGAGAATACATGCATCGTCGGTCCTGTCATCCAAACCCCATCGTCGCGCCAGTCGATGTGCAGCGTGCCGCCGTCCAGATCAATGCGCACAGCGCGGCCCGTCAGGCCACGCCGGGCCGCTGCCACGGCCGTGGCACAGGAGGACGATCCGGAGGCCAGCGTAATGCCGACACCGCGCTCCCACACCCGCATGCGGATGTGGTCAGGGCCGATGATCTGGGCAAACTGAACATTGGTGCGCTGCGGGAACAGCGGATGATGCTCGATGCACGCGCCGCGTTGGGCCAGGTCAACGGCATCCACGTCGTCAACAAAGAACGTGCAATGCGGGTTGCCCATGCCGGTAGCCGAAGGCGCCCCTTCGATGGGCAGTGCTACTGTATCCATTTCCCGTGCCAGCGGAATGTCGTCCCAGTTCAGCTGTGGTTGGCCCATATTGATCGCCGTCAGACCGTCCCCGGCATCACGCGCGGCCAGATCGCCCCGGTCGGTTGTCAGATGCAACGTGGATTTTCCGGTCTCTTCCATCAGATACCGCGCGATACAGCGTGTTGCATTCCCGCAGGAGGCAGACTGTGATCCGTCGGCGTTGTAAAACGTCAGATGCGCGTCACCAGCGCCGACAGAAATTACGGCAAGCTGATCAAATCCGACGCCGAAATGCCGATGCCCGATAGCGCGGGCCAGCGCTGCATCGACCGTCAACGACTGCGCACGCGCGTCCACCACGACAAAGTCGTTTCCCAGCCCATGCATCTTCATGAAGGGCAAACCGATGGTCGAAGCGCTGCACATTTGGCGCATATACCCCCGCGCGCCGAACTTATCCAGCATGTCCCGAGAAATTCGCGCGTTAAGGGCTTGACCCTTTAGGCCGACCTTTCTAGTAACCCGCCTAGTGGGCCTGTAGCTCAGTTGGTAGAGCAACTGACTTTTAATCAGTAGGTCTCCGGTTCGAACCCGGACGGGCTCACCATTTTTGTTCGATTTGCAGCATTCTGGATGTTCGCCGCCAAATTTGCTCTGACGGCCGGTTCTGATTTCAACTGTCTGTGTGCCCCGTGAATTGCTTCAGTCCAATTCCCGCCCCTTCAAGCAATGTGCGCACGGCGGTTGCGATAGCAATTGCTTCAGCGGTGTCACCATGCAGACAGATCGTGTCGATTTGTGTGGGCAGATGTTTGCCGCTTTCGGTGATGATCGCGCCGGCCTGCACCATTTCCACCATTCGCTTACCAGCGCGCGCAGCGTCGTGGATGACGGCGCCGTCCAGCGCGCGGTCCACCAGTGTCGCGTCATCGTTATAGGCCCGGTCGGCAAAGATCTCGCCCGCCCATGCGCATCCCAGCGCGCGCACCGCGTCCTGTTGCGCGGTCGCGGCCAATACCATCACGATCAGGTCGGGCGCCACGCTGAGCGCGGCGTCGTAGCAATCGCGCGCAAGGGTTTCGTCAACGGATGCCATATTGGCCAGCGCACCGTGCAGCTTCAGGTGACGCACCTGCGCGCCGATGCTGCGGGCCATCCCGACTGAGGCGGCAACCTGATACCGGATCTGATTCTGCAAGGTGGCGCGCGGCACGGACATTCGGTTGCGTCCGAATCCGGCCAGATCCATAAATCCGGGGTGCGCGCCGATGCCAACGCCGTTTTCATGCGCCATGCCAATGGTCGCGGCCATCACATCGGCGTCCCCCGCGTGTCCGCCGCAGGCAATATTGGCGGAGGTGACAATACGCAGCAGGGCCGCATCGTCGCCCATTTTCCACGCTCCGAAACTTTCGCCCATGTCAGCGTTCAGATCGACGGTCTTCATGTCAGCTCTCCAAATCAAAGGGGTCCGCGCGGGCAGAAATCACACCGCTCACCAACTGAAAACTCAGCAAGTTCTGCATCGTGGCTGGGTCACGAACAAACGGCGCCACGCTGCGCGGCAGTGCTGCAAGTTCCGCACCAAAGCGGGTTTGCAGGGCGATCGCTTGTTCCATCGTGACAAACTCGAAGGTGATGGATGCGCCTGCTTCGGCCTGCGCAATGCGCGGCAGATCACATGGAATGACGGTGCCGATGCGCGGATAACCCCCGGTGGTCTGACATTCACACATCAGCACAAAAGGGGCGCCGTCGCCGGTGATCTGGATGTCGCCGGGCACAATCACTTCGGACACAATGCTAAGCTGGTCATCGGTCGAAAACCCCTCCGCTTCGCCGGGATCCATGCGCACGCCCATGCGGTTTGCGCGGCTGTCGCGCGTAAAGGTACAGGCCTCGAATCGGGCACGGGTATCGGGCGAAAATGCCTGGGTCTGCATGCTGCTGACCACCCGCACGGTGCCGCCGCCGAACCGCGCGACCGGTGGCAGATGCAGCCCGGTGTCACCACCTGAATCGGTACCCAGCGGCAGCGCGTCGCCGGCCTTGATCGCGCGGCCCAATCCGGCGCTCAGATGGCTGGCGCGCGATCCCATGATCACGGGTGCGGCAAAACCGCCGCCAACATGCAAGTAGCCGTAAGTGCCCGATTTCGCTCCGCCGATGACCAGCTTTGCACCCTTTGGCACGGTATGGCTTGCGTTCCAGCGCAGGGGGGCACCCTCAAGCGTGGCGGTCATGACGGCACCGGTCAGGGCGATCCGGATGTCTGCATCGGTCACGAATGTGCCACCCATGCCAACCATTTCCAGCGCGGCAAGCGATGGCTTTTGGTTCAGCAGGGCCGCGCCTTCGTGCAGCGCGGCAAAGTCTGCGGCCCCGCCTTGCGTCAGGCCCTGCGCCCGGAAACCGTGGCGGCCCATGTCCTGAAGGCTCAGCGAAGGACCGGTCTGCATGACGGTCAATGTCGCGGTCATGGCAATGCCTCGCGCTGCGCACCGCCATCGCCCGAGGTATCCTTGGCGCGGATCTGTTCAAGCTCGGCGGCGGTAACGGCCGGAAACGCAAGCTCATCTCCCGGCGACAGGGCAAAGGGCGTATCGCTGTCAGGCCGGAAGGTGCGGAACGCAGTCTGGCCGACATGCCGCCACCCGGTGGGTGAGGCATTGGTGAAAATGATCAACTGACGGATCGCCACGACCAGTGCTCCTGCTGGCACCGACTTTGTCAGCCCTTGCTGGCGCGGAATATCCCAATTTTTGTCCAGCTCGCCCATATAAGGTTGTCCGGGCGCAAAGCCGATGGTCATCACCCGAACGCGCGCGTTCGACAGTTGTTTGATCGCAGTATCAGCATCGACGCCCGCCAATGCCGCCGCTTCCTCAAGCTGTGGCGCAAGGTCAGTGCCGTAGACCGTGGGCACATGCCACAATGTGCGGCCTTCGGGCAAGGCGGCGTTGTACCAGTCCCGGTCCGTCAGCAGGGTTTGGAGGTCCGCAATGATCCGCGCAGGCGGGGTTGTGACAAGATCGACCTGAAGGAAGGTAGACACCAACGATGTGCTTGTCTCTGTCACGTCAGGCCAGCAAGCCTGTTCCAGGGCCGCGCGCAGGGCAAGGGCGGCACGATTGGCCGGTTCTGACATCGCATCGGCAAAGGTGACAAGGATACCGGACAGGCCAACCGTCCGTATTTTGGGATACTCAGCCATCACGCGGCACCTTCGCATAAAGCCGGGGCAGCAGGATGGGCGTCAGGTACATCGGCAGTTGCCAACACCCCACAAAGATCAGCAACGGGGTGACGACATCCGCGGGCAGCGCCACCAGAAACAATGCAATGTTGCGCGTGCCTGCCCCCAGCGCAAGCGGACCGGCAAGTGCACGCAGCCGGGTGTGGCGCAAGGTCAGCAGCGTCGCCAGCTGCAAACCATAGCTGATCGTGAATGCCAAAAGCGTCCACAGCGCGACCAGCCCCGGTGTGCTGCGCAAGGCGGGATTGATCGCGGCCATGAGGCCGATCACGATGGTTGAAAACGCCAGCACCGACGCGCCGTCCAGAGCTTTTGTCTGTGTCGGCGTTGGCGTGGACAAAAACAAGCGGCGCAGGGTAAATCCGGCGCAAGTGGACACGGCTATGACAACCAGCACCCGCAACGCGGCACGGATTACGTCGCCCGGCGGCCCAAGCTGCGGCGAGAGCGCCAGCACCGGCAGCACGGTCAGCGGAAACAGGGCCGTTCCCAGCACGAGGATTTGCATCATCCTCCCCGCGTCCAACCGCATCATAAGCGCGATGTTCACACTGCCCGATATCGTCGGCGCGGCACACGCCAGCATCAGCGCCAGCCCCGCAGGTGTCGCATGCAACCCGAAAGGCAGCAGGCAAGCATAGGCCAGCAGCGGCAGGCCCAACTGCAACACCGCAACAGACCCTATCCCCCAGCCCAGGTCGCCAATGGCCCCCGCCGCGGCGCGCAGGCCGATGCGCAGCGCGGTAAGCAGCAGCAATATGCCCACCATCTGTGGCACCCATGCAAACAACGCCCCCGCCAGCCCCGGTGACAACAGACCCACCACCAGCCCGACGATCAGACAGGCGCGGGCATGGGTCGCGGCGAGGCAAAGCAAGGCTTGCATCCGGTGTCACCTTCAGGACGGTCCCTGCCGCAGATTATCAGGCAACCATGTTGCGAGTTCGGGAAACCAGATCAACACGAAAACCATGAAGACCATGATCGCGAACATCGGCAACGCGGCGCGTGTGATATAGCCCATTTCGTGATCGGTCATGCCTTGCAGCACAAACAGATTGAATCCAATGGGTGGTGTGATCTGCGCCATTTCCACGACGACGACAACGAAGATGCCGAACCAAATCAGGTCAATCCCCGCGCCGCGCACCATCGGCTCGACGACGGCCATTGTCAGCACCACCGATGAAATGCCGTCCAAGAACATGCCCAGCACAATGTAGAACACCAAGAGCGCCATCAACAATTGGAACCGCGTAAGCTCCATCGCGGCGATGCCATCTGCCAAGGCGCGGGGCAGGCCGGTGAATCCCATCGACAGCTTCAAAAACGCAGCCCCCGCCAGGATCAGCGCGATCATGGCGGACGTGCGCATCGCACCCATCAGGCTTTCGCGGAAACTGTGCCAGTTCAGCGACCCCTGAACCAGAGCCAGCGCCAGCGCGCCGATTACGCCGATTGCCGCCGCTTCTGTTGCCGTGGCAAAGCCTAGGTACATCGACCCGATGACCACTGAAATCAACGCAAAGACCGGCAGCAGGAACCGCGAATTGCGCAGCTTTTCGGCGAATGTCATGGTTTGTTCCACATCCGGGTGCCAGTCTTTCGATGTCAGCGCGACGATGCCGACATAGGCCATGAACATCACGGCAAGGAAAAGACCCGGAAAGACGCCTGCAAAGAACAGCTTGGTGATGCTTTCGTTCACCGTAACGCCATAGACAATCAACGCCAGCGATGGCGGTATCATCAACCCCAGCGTCGCAGCGCCGGCCAATGTGCCGATTATCATCTTTTCCGGGTAGTTGCGGGCGCGCAGTTCCGGGATCGACATTTTGCCCACGGTGGTCAGCGTTGCCGCCGACGATCCTGACACGGCAGCAAAGACAGTGCAGCCAACGATGTTGGTATGCACCAGCCCGCCGGGCAGCCGTGCAAGCCAGGGCGACAGACCTTTGAACATGTCTTCGGACAAACGTGTGCGATAAAGGATTTCACCCATCCAGATGAACAAGGGCAGGGCGGTCAACGTCCAACTGCTGGATGACGCCCAGATTGTTGTGATCATCGTGTCGCCAACCGGACGGGTTGTAAAAAGCTCCATTCCCACCCAGGCGACGCCCATCAGGGCCAGACCGACCCACACACCCGTGCCGAGCAGGAAGAAAAGGACAAAGAGGAAAAGCGTGATGGCATAAACTTCGGTCATGGCATCATTCTCCGAAGCTTTGATCGACAAGGTCGCGGGTGATGCGATGATCCCCCTTCACGATGACATGCAGCAGGTTGTCCGTCAGCGCGATGGCAAGGATACCGCCGCCGATCACCATGACGGATTGCGGTATCCACAGCGCAGTCGCGTCCTGATCCTGCGAGACTTCGTGAAATTTCCACGACCAGTAGACGAACCAATAGGCGTAATAGGTAAAGTACCACGCAATCGCCGATCCCAGCGCAAAACACCAGATTTCAAGCAGGCGTTTCGGCCCCGCCGGCAGCGCGTTGAGCAGGACCGACACCCGGATATGTGCGCCACGGTTCAATGCGTTGGCAAAGGCAAAAAAGCTGGCTCCGGCCATTGCGTAACCGGCATAGGATGCCGCGCCGGGGAAAATCTCGCCGGTCCAGCGGGCAACCATTTGCGCCACAATCCACAGCAGTATTGCCACCAGACAGGCCGCCGCGACGGCGCCAGATGCGAGGTACAGATAGTCCAGACCCTTGCGTAAAGTTCTCACGTGCACTGCCCCGCTTTGTTGAAATGGGCGGCCCGCACACGGGCCGCCCTGTTGGGTCGGTTCAGTTCATCGACTTGAAGTTTTCGACAATGGCCTTGCCGTCATCGCCGGCCGCTTCCAGCCATTCGGCGGTCATCGCTTGACCGACTTCGCGCAGACCTGACATCAGTTCGTCGCTGGCCGGGGCCACGGTCATGCCGCCTTCGGTCAGACCGTCATAGGTGAACTGTGTATAATCTTTGGATGCCTGCAACCCGCGCGTCTCAGCTTCGGCAGCGCAGGTGTTGATCACCTCTTTGTTGGCGTCCGACACGTCCTTCCAGACGTCTCCGTTCACCATGACGTAGTTGCGCGGCAGCCAGGCATCGACCTGATAGAAGTGTGTCAGGCTTTCCCAGACTTTCTGGTCATAGCCTGTCGCCCCGGAGGAGATCATCGAATCCGCAACCCCGGTGGCAAACGCCTGCGACAATTCTGCCGCCTCGATGGTCACTGGCAACATTCCGGTAAGCTCGGCCAGACGCGCAGTGGCGTTGTTGTAGGACCGGAACTTGACACCTTTCATGTCCTCGACAGAGTTCACTTCTTTCTTGAAATAGAGCCCCTGTGGGGGCCATGGCACATTGTAGAGCAGATGCATGTTCTGCGCTTCAAGGGTCTCTTCGATCTTTGGCTTGGCGGCTTGCCAAAGCTTGTCGCTGTCTTCGAAAGACGGGGCAAGGAACGGCACGGAATCAAAGCCGAAAACCGCGTCTTCGTTCTGGTGACCCGACAACAGCCGTTCACCGATCTGGACCTGACCGGTCTGGATCGCGCGCTTGATGTCCGCACCGGCAAACAGCGATCCGCCGGGATGCACGGTGATTTCAATCTCGCCGTTGGTGGTGTCGGTCACACATTTGGC
>JAGXHC010000246.1 GCA_024636405.1 Sulfitobacter sp.
CAACAATGCTTCGCCGATCGCGGTAGAGTAATTGCGCCACCTTCGGGGGTCGGCGGCAATCCGATCCGCCAGCGCCGCCACATCCGCGGCTGTATCCATTGCCGTCCAGTTCAGGGTCTGTATCTGCCGCGAAGCGCCAGACCACTGGATCAGCGTGACCTGCGCGCGCTGATCTACCAGCGCCTCCACCACGATCCCGTCACGCAATGCTGCGGCCAGCCCGTCCATCTGGGTGCGGTATTCCTGCGTATCCACTGATCCAGACACATCCACGGCCAGCACCAGCGCCAGTTCGCAAGGTGCTGCGATGGTTGGACAGAGGGCAAGTACAAGGGCAAAGAGATGACGCATGCCTGAGCCTATCATGGGTGCGCCCAAAGCTGCATGTCGTTTTTGGTGACGGGATCACGGGATATCGGCACGCTTCGATATCTGGCACCCGAGCATCGGTTTTTTCGATAAAACCCCCAATATGAAAAAGCGCGCCACAAGGGCGCGCCTTTAGATTGGTCAGCCCTGGCAGATGCTTAGCTCAGCGATCCGTCGATGCTCTTGCAGGCTTCGACCAGACCTTTAACTGCCTTGACCGAACTGTCGAACATCGCCTGTTCGTCCTTGTTCATCGAAATCTCGACCACACGCTCAATCCCGCCGGCACCGATCACTGTCGGCACGCCGACATAAAAACCGTTCAGACCGTAGGCGCCATCGACATAGGCAGCACAGGGCAGCACACGTTTTTGGTCCTTGAGAAAGCTTTCCGCCATCTCAATGGCTGCGGTTGCAGGCGCATAGAAGGCGGAACCGGTTTTCAGCAGGCCCACGATCTCGGCCCCGCCATCACGGGTCCGCTGCACGATCGCATCCAGTTTGTCCTGCGTGGTCCAGCCCATCTTCACCAGATCAGGCAGCGGGATGCCGGCAACGGTGGAATAACGCACCAGCGGGACCATTGTATCGCCATGACCGCCCAAGACAAAGGCCGTGACATCGCGCATGGATACGTTGAACTCGGACGCGAGGAAGTGCCGGAAGCGCGCGGAATCCAGAACGCCCGCCATGCCGCAGACCTTTTCATGCGGCAGACCCGAGAATTCGCGCAGCGCCCAGACCATTGCGTCCAGCGGATTGGTGATGCAGATGACAAAGGCGTCGGGCGCGTGTTTCGCAATGCCCTCGCCCACAGATTTCATAACCTTGAGGTTGATCCCCAACAGGTCATCGCGGCTCATGCCCGGCTTGCGGGCGACACCGGCAGTGACGATACAGACGTCGGCGCCGGCGATATCGGCATAATCCTGCGTGCCGGACATTGTGGCGTCAAACTTGGCCGCCGGACCCGATTCCGCGATATCGAGCGCCTTGCCTTCCGGCGTGCCCTCCGCGATGTCGAAAAGGACGATATCGCCCAATTCCTTCAGTGCTGCAAGGTGGGCGAGCGTGCCCCCGATTTGCCCCGCGCCGATAAGCGCGATCTTGGCTCTGGCCATGGTGATATCTCCGACATGGTTGCGTTTGCGCCGGGGATAACGAAATGCATCCCCGCGCGCAAGTTGTGCCGTTGCCAGCGGTTGTCCTGAGACATATCGGAGGGGCTGAAAAGCTGAAAAAGGCCGCCCCGAAGGGCGGCCTGAAAACTCGTTAACAAACAGTCTTTAGCTCTTAGTCTTCATATTCAGGAAGTGTCTCGAGCTGTTCTTCGGTGCTGTCGATGTAGATGCGGAAATCGTTCGCATCGCCATTGCGGATGATCTGAAGCTCTTCAAAAGAGATCTTCACAGTCCGCTCACCCATGCCCAGGAAACCACCGATATCGGACAGCACGTATTCAATTTTGCCATCATCGGCGACGATCAGTTCGTCGATCTCGCCGACGTCCTCATCGTTAGCACCGTAGATGCGTGCGCCTTCCAGATCGTCAGCGGTCATTTCGCTCCACTCAACGTCCTGATAACCTTCACGCTGAATAGCGGGGCGGGTCAGCATTGTACGCTCGGCAGTAGCAGGAGCGGTGCTGACTTCGGCTTCGGCGTTCGCGGCCATTTCTTCGGTCTTCACTTCCGCGTTTTCAGCCATTTCCTCAGTTTTCACTTCGGCGTTTTCGGCCATTTCTTCGGTTTTGACTTCAGCGTTTTCGGCAACCTGCTCGGTTTCCGCAACTTCCTGCGTCATGTCATCACCCATGACGCGGTCGAATTCGGGCGCCTGCTCAAGAGCTTCCTTTGAAGTCTTCACAACCAGAAAGCGGTCATTGCTGTCGCCTTCTTCGCGGACAATCTTGATTGCGTCCATGGAAACGCTCACGTCACGTTCGCCCAGACCCAAGAAACCGCCAACGCCCAGAATTACGGCAGTCACTTCGCCATTCGCGTTCACGATCAGGTCGTTGATTTCGCCGATGTCATCCCATTCCTGCTCTGCACCGACAGCGACCATGGCGTCATTGTCGTACTCGGTCTCAGAATTGTAGATGCGCATGCCGATCAGGTCAGATGCGAAAAAATCGCCCTGCTCAACTTTGACCATGCCGAAGTTGCCAGTGTGCGCATCCGCATAGGCTGCACCAGTCATGGTAAGAAGGACGGCTGTAGTGCTCAAAAAGCGTTTCATAATAGTTACTCCTTTGATACTCGAGTGCTGATCACTCTTCTGGGAGGACAACAGCGTTGCCTGCGCAATGGTTCCCGCCCCATCACATTAATTCACGACATTTCTACTTATGGTTTAGCGATTCCATTTCCGATTCTGCAATTTAGAGACACTTGGGACGGGCCGATGTGATTGCACAGTTTGCCCTCGCTGGAATCTCTCCACAATCCGACCCGCTGCCACCTTGCGCCTACGGTGCGCGTCCTTGATAAGGTGGTTGTGCAGGTGTGGCGCGATAGGTTTGTAATCAATGCCACTGCACCGCAATACTGCCGTTTTCCGCAGCTGCGCACACGACTATTCTATATGGCCGATGCGCAGCACATTTTGAATGTGATTGTCACGCAGGACACATTGAAACGCATGGTTAATGCGATCCGCGACGCGCGACAGGTCGTCATCGTCGGGGGCAAATTTCGGCTTGATATGACAGCTTGCTTTGATTGAATTCGGCCCGGCAAACTGATGTTCGCGCGGGCCAAAGATATTTCTTCGCAATTGGTTTCGTGGCAGCGCCGACTTAGAATTGCCGGGTTAGGCGCAGCTAACGAGCCAGCGCTGGCACCGAACCGATCACAATATACAACTGCGGCGCCAAAATCAGGCGTCGTTGCCCTTCGCGGGCAGCGCCTCGGCCAGTTCCTCAAACGCCTGCCCGGAAGCGACCAGACAGGTTAGCCCGTTCGGCGAAGTGACTGTGATGGTCCAACTGCCCGTTTCGGCAGACGCGAAAACCTCAATCACGGCATTATTCGCGCCCAGCCCCATGGACTGCCGGGATTCGCCATACCCTTCAGCCAGGCGTTCAACCACGATCTGGCGAGGGCCGCAGTTTCTGCGGGTTTCGGCAGCAACATCCGTGGTGACGGCCAGTACAAGGGCCGCCGCAGCGGTCAGTGTCGCCACATGAAAAATCTTGACTGAGGGTTTCATAGCATATGCCTTCATTCGAAAGGCGGCACCCGCAATCATCTGGCCTGATCCGGGATTTTCCCGGCGATGACCGGGCGGCCCGGTTTCAACGACGTCTGCATGCCCACTTCCGCAAAGGTTCGGCGGCCTTGCCGAAACGGCCCTCCAAGGCGGGATGCAACAGGGATGAGCCTGCGCCAGAGATTTGAAATAAAGGTTAACGGTGCGTCCGATAGTCGGCTACATTTGAACTTTGCTGCACTGCGGCACCTTTGCACTTGAAACTTTCAGTCAAAAATGCCCCTTTCCGCGCAACACTATTGCCCGCCAACTGATATGAGGCTCAAGATGACCAAGCTCACCCGCCCACTGCGCTCTGTCCTCTACATTCCCGCGTCCAAGCCGCGCGCGGTGGACAAGGCGCGCGGTCTGGCCTGCGATGCGATCATCTTTGATCTGGAAGATGCCGTCTCCCCACTGGAAAAGGCGACCGCCCGCGACACCCTGGCCGAAGCCTTGGCTCAGGGCGGTTACGGGGCGCGCCTGCGGGTGATCCGCATCAATGAGCTCGACACGCAATGGGGCGTGCAGGATGCAAAAGCGGCAGTGGAAATGCAGCCCGACGCGATCTTGTTGCCCAAGGTCGGCACCCCCGCAGATCTGGAAGCCTTGGCTGATATCACCGGGCAAATCCCGTTGTGGGCAATGATGGAAACGCCCGGCGCGATGCTGAACGCACCTGCGATCGCCGCGCATCGACAGTTGCAGGCGATGGTCATGGGCACCAATGATCTGGCAAAGGATTTGCAAACCCGGTTCCGCCCCGACCGTTTGCCGCTGCTTACGGGCCTAAGCCTGTGCGTACTCGCGGCCAAAGCCCACGGCGTTGCGATCGTCGACGGCGTCTATAATGCCTTCAAGGACGACGATGGACTGCGCGCGGAATGCGACCAAGGCCGCGACATGGGGTTTGATGGCAAGACGCTGATCCATCCCGCACAGCTTGCCGTTGCCAATCCCGCCTTCTCTCCCTCCGAGGAAGAGGCCGATCTTGCCCGCCGCCAGATCGCCGCCTTTGAGGACGCTCAGGCGGCCGGTCAGGGCGTCGCGGTCGTGGATGGCAGCATCGTGGAAAACCTGCATGTTGCCACCGCCCGCGATACGCTGGCTAAACTGGCAGCCATTCAAACCCTGGAACAGGAGTGATTCCCATGACCTTGCTCATTCTCGGACTGATCCTTTGGGTAGGTGCACATTGGTTCAAACGGCTGCTGCCGAAGCAGCGCGCACGGATGGGCGACGCCGGGCGCGGGGCGGTGGCAATCGGCGTGATCGTAGCTTTGGGTTTGATCATTATCGGCTACCGCGGGGCCGATTTCATTGCGGTCTGGTCGCCGCCTGCCTTTCTTGTTCACGTCAATAACCTGCTGATGCTGCTGGCATTCTGGGTCTATGGCTCCAGTGCCGCCAAGGGCGCAAAGGCGTGGCCCGCTTACAAGACACGCCACCCGCAACTGCTGGCGGTCAAGATCTGGGCCGTGGCACACCTGCTGGTAAACGGTGATCTGGCGTCAATACTGCTGTTCGGCACGCTGCTGATATGGGCCGTCATCTCTGTGATATTGATCAACCGCGCGGAGCCACACTGGACCCCGCCCGCACCCGCAGGCAAGGCCACCTATATCCGCCTGATCGTTATCTCGCTGGTGATTTTCGCGATCGTCGCCGCCATCCACGTCTGGCTTGGTGTCTGGCCGTTCCCGTCGTAATCTTTCGGAGCCCGCTATGAAACTATACCGTTTCCTGTCCCAAGAGGACACGTCCGCATTCTGCCACAAGGTCACCGATGCGTTGAACAAGGGCTGGGAGCTTTATGGCACCCCGACCCAGACCTGGGATCATGCCGCAGGTGTCATGCGCTGCGGCCAGGCTGTGACGAAGGAGGTCGAAGGCACCTATACGCCTGACACAAAACTGGGGGCGCACTGAATGGCGCAACAGCACGCAAAGACCAATGCGGGTCGGTTTTTTGAAGATTATACTGTCGGTGAGACGATCCAGCACGCTGTGCCGCGTACGGTAAAGGCGGGCGAACGCGCGCTCTATCATATGCTCTATCCTGCGCGGCATACACTATATTCCTCGGATCAATTTGCACAGGCTTGTGGCCTGCCTTCCAGCCCGCTGGACGACATGATCGCGTTTCACATCGTTTTCGGTAAGACCGTCCCAGACGTTTCGTTGAATGCAGTGGCCAATCTTGGGTATGCGCAGGGCCGTTGGCTTTTGCCCGTATGGCCGGGCGACACCCTGCGCAGCACGTCCGAAGTGATCGGTGTGAAACAAAACTCAAATGGCAAGACCGGCGTGGTCTGGGTGCGCACCACAGGGCTTAACCAACACGACCAGACGGTGCTGGAATATGTCCGCTGGGTTATGGTGCGCAAGCGCGACGCGGATGCGCCTGCGCCTGAAACCGTGATGCCAACCCTGCCCACCGCGCTAAGCGCGGGCGAACTGCGGATTCCTGAGGGATTGGATTTCACCCATTATGACTTCGCGCTCGCGGGGGAACCGCACCGCTGGGGTGACTATAAGATCGGCGAACAGATTGACCATGTCGATGGTGTAACCGTGGAAGAGGCCGAACACATGATGGCCACCCGCCTTTGGCAGAACACCGCCAAGGTGCATTTCGATACCTCTGCGCGCCCGGACGGCAGTCGCCTGATCTATGGCGGCCACATTATTTCCATGGCGCGGGCGCTGTCTTTCAACGGGTTGGCAAATGCGCAGATGGTGGTGGGGCTTAACGGCGGCGCGCACGCCAACCCCTGCCTTGCCGGCGACACCATCCGCGCATGGTCCGAGGTGCTGGACAAGGCGGACACTCCCGCCCCCGGTGTGGGCGCGATCCGGCTGCGGCTGGTCGCGACCAAGGGCGGCGCGCCCTTCATGCTGCGCGGCGATGACGGCAAATATTTGCCCGACGTGCTGCTGGATCTGGATTATTGGGCGCTGATCCCCATGTGATCACGGAACGTGCCGGCAAGCGACAACACGCCATGGTGGGTTTTGGACCCTACACCGACGCCGCCGTTCAGCGGATCGCACATATTACGTGGTGAGAGGGTCGTCCAATCCGCATCGCCCGCCGCAACAACCTCTCGAAATTTAAACGAATTGAAGCGATTCGCGACAGACTGCGGAATTTGTGATCACACGCATTTGACGTGTGATCACAAATGTCGCTTTAGGCTGGCATATTGCCGCGCAGTGCTGAAAACTGGCTTTCGAACGCAAAGACTAGCCCGCATACTGCGGGTTGACTGGAACAATGACGGGACCGTTTCTATGAACATCCACGAATATCAGGCCAAAGCCCTCCTGCGCAGCTATGGCGCGCCCGTATCGGACGGCCGCATTGTCATGAAGGCCGAGGATGCCAAGAACGCCGCCGGCGAGATGGACGGCCCGCTTTGGGTGGTCAAGGCGCAGATCCATGCAGGGGGTCGCGGCAAGGGCAAATTCAAAGAAGCCGATGCAGGTGACAAAGGCGGCGTGCGCCTGACCAAGTCCGTGGAAGAAGCAGCACAGGAAGCCAAGAAAATGCTTGGCCGGACCCTGGTGACCCACCAGACCGGCCCAGCGGGCAAGCAGGTCAACCGCATCTACATCGAAGACGGCTCTGGCATCGAGACAGAACTTTACCTCGCTCTGCTGGTGGATCGCCAGACCAGCCGCGTGTCTTTTGTCTGTTCCACCGAAGGCGGCATGGACATCGAGGAGGTCGCCGCCTCTACCCCGGAAAAGATCCTGTCATTCAGCGTCGATCCCGCCACCGGTTATCAGCCGTTTCATGGCCGCCGCATCGCGTTTTCGCTGGGGCTGGAAGGCAAGCAGGTCAAGCAATGCGTCGGACTGATGAGCCTGCTGTACAAAGCGTTCATCGAAAAAGACATGGAAATGCTTGAGATCAATCCGCTGATCGTTTCCGACAGCGGCGACCTTAAGGTACTGGATGCCAAGATCAGCTTTGACGGCAACGCCATGTACCGCCACAACGACATCGCCGAGCTGCGTGACACAACCGAGGAAGACCCCAAAGAACTGGAAGCTTCCAAGTACGACCTCAACTATATCGCCCTCGACGGTGAAATCGGCTGCATGGTCAATGGCGCGGGGCTTGCCATGGCCACAATGGACATCATCAAGCTTTATGGCGCGGAGCCTGCCAATTTCCTTGATGTGGGCGGTGGCGCGACAAAGGAAAAGGTCACGGAAGCCTTCAAGATCATCACCTCGGACCCGCAGGTCAAAGGCATTCTCGTCAACATTTTCGGCGGCATCATGCGCTGCGATGTGATTGCCGAAGGCGTGGTCGCTGCGGTCAAGGAGGTTGGCCTGAAAGTGCCGCTGGTTGTGCGTCTGGAAGGCACCAAGGTCGAAGAGGGCAAAAAGATTATCAACGAGAGCGGTCTCGATGTGATCGCCGCTGATAACCTCAAGGACGGTGCACAGAAGATCGTCAAGGCGGTAAAGGGATAGCACGGCCTGCGGGCGTCCGAGCAAAGGAACAGAGCAATGGAAAATCCTTCCCGAACCTCACCGCTGATTGCCGGTTTTGTGCTTGTCGGCGTTGGCCTTCTGGTGCGCCAGTGGCAACCCGCGCTGCTTGACCTGCCCGAACCCAATGACCGGGAACGGCGTGACCGTGGGTTGCGCCGCGTCGCGCGGAAATCGCGTGACGGGCTGGCGGGTGTGCTTCCATCCAACCTGACCGGCTCTATCGCGCGGTCCCTGATGGTGATGGGCGCCGGGCTGATCATGGTCCGCGCACTTGACGAACTGGTGGAGGACAAAGATGCACTTTTTTGATCCGGTGCGGGTCAAGCTTCTTGGGCTGACAGCAAACTTTGAGGCCGCTGAAAGTTGACCCGGCAGATGCGCCACGCAGACCACAGTCAGAGGATATGTTGAAAACACTGCAAGATCATAGCGGTTTGGCCAGATACAGACGCGCAATCTGCGCGCTGGTGTGGCTTGTCGGCATGTTGTCAGGCGGCGTGGTGCAGGCAAACCCGGCGCAGTTGGGGATCGCCGCATTTAACCAATGGTGTTTCAAGGCGGGCCAGACAGAGGCACAGGCGCGCGCCAACATGAACGCCGACGGCGCCGCGTTTACCCTGACGTTCTGGGACGACAGCCTTGAACCGCGTCCCGCCGACGCGCCGAGAGGTGTCGAACGCCGATGCGAAGTCGCAATTGACGGCGACCACACTGC
>JAGXHC010000247.1 GCA_024636405.1 Sulfitobacter sp.
CGCATGATCAGTCGGATACCCAGATCGCGCCAGGTGTCGGTCACGATGGCCAACGCGCTCTCTTCTTCCTGCCGTTCGCCTGCGGTCTCGACGACAAATTCCATCGGTCGTCCGTCCGGCAACTTGCGCAGACCTGACGGCGTGCGTTCTGTCAGGCCCATTTCGTCCAGCAACGCATTGGCTTGATCAAGATCTGTCTGCGACCATGCTGCAAGGTTGGACGCATCGTAAAGCGGGCTGGAGGACAATGCGGTCATCCCCCCCTCCTTTGCCAGTCCGAAATAAAGCGCGCGGTTGATCATGCGGCGGTCAATGCCAAGGCTCAATGCCCGTCGGAATCGCACGTCGCGCATCACAGCGCGCCAGACCGGATCGGCAAAGTTCAGGTTCGGATAGATTGCGATCTGGCTTGCCGCGCCGTTTGCCCACAGCAGTGTGCGGTAGTTTCCGCCGTCCGCCTCGCCTTTCTTGAGGATCGAGATGTCGGGAAAATCCAGCCCCCGCGCCTGAAGATCGACTTCGCCCGCGTTGGCCTTGGCCGCGATCAGACCGCCACCGACAATCGTCATCTGCACCACGTCGATATAGGGCAATTGCACGCCGCGCGCATCGATCCGGTGATAATAGGGATTGCGCACAAACAACTGCCGCGAGGATTCGTTGCCGGTGGCGTTGATCCACGGCTGCAACGTGGGCAACTGCGTGTTGTCGAATTTGTACATCTCATCGCGCCGGTTGTGCAGCGCGGCCCAGCTGTTCACCCGTGCCTCGTCCACTGCCGCCTGCAACGCTACAGGGTCTGCGAAATCAACGTGGAACTGCCTGAGGTAATGCGCAGGCCGGTAAATGAACGGCGGGCTGGCCTGTGCCAGCAGCGGCAGGAACCCGGCGTTGGGCGCGGCCCATTCAAATACCACCGTCACTGCATCGGGAAAGGTAACAGTCCCCATTTGGCCGCGAACGGACATGAACTCGGGCGGGCCGGTCGGGGTGATTTCTGCGTTGTTGACGACGCTTTCCCACCAATACCGGAAATCATCAGAGGTGAACGGTGCGCCGTCTGACCAGCGGTGGCCGGGCCGCAGGTGCAGCGTAAACTTGCGGTCTTCCTCCACGTCCACGGCGCGCAGGATATCGGGATAAAGCGTGTAATCCGGCGCATAGCCCACCAGCCGTGCATACCCATAGACCACCATTTGCCGCACATCCTTGGAGCGTGATATCAGCGTGCGCATCGTGCCGCCCTGCACCCCGAAACGGCGGCCTTTGGCCTCAAGATCAACCACCAACGGCACTTCCGGCAGACGGTCCTGCACGGCCGGCAGATCCCCGTTGCGCACCTCCATCTGCCAGAAAATGGTTTCCTGTGCCGCAGGTGCGACAAGCACCGGCTGGGCAAGCGCCGGCGCGGCGATCAGCAGGCACGCGATCAGCAATCTACGCATGGCACCGCACCATATGTCCCGGCTCCGTCTCGCGCAGATCCGGCGCAGCGGCGCCGTCGAAACGGAACATCTCGGGCCAGCTTGTCGGCGCGCCGGCCCCGCGCGCGACCAGTTCCAGATCAATCGGGCGGTGCACGTCCGGTTCTGGCTGGGCGGCGATCAGCGCTTTGGTATAGGGGTGTTGCGGATTATAGAACAACGTATCCGGTGCGGCCTGCTCCACAATCACCCCGGCGCGCATGACCGCGACTTCATCCGCGATCCGCGCCACCACGGCAAGGTCATGACTGATGAACAGATAGCTAAGCTGGGCACGGTCGCGGATGTCCTCCAGCAGGGTCAGGATCTGATCCTGCACCGACACATCCAAAGCACTTGTCGGCTCGTCACAGATCAGCAATCTGGGGTCCAGGGTCAAGGCGCGCGCGATTGACAGACGCTGCCGCTGCCCGCCCGAAAACGCATGTGGATATCGGCTCATCATATCGGGGCTCAGCCCCACCCAGCGCAGCATTTCGGCGGCTTTCTCGCGCTGATCCGCGCGGCTGCCGATGCCGTGGATTTCCTGCGGTTCGGTCAGTGCCTGCTGCACGCGCATCCGTGGCGACAGCGATGAATAGGGGTCCTGAAACACCATTTGCGCCTGCCGCTGAAAGCTGCGGCGTTGCGCGGGGGTCATGGCATGGACCGGCAGAACCGGGGCGCCGTCACCAGCATCAAACATCACTTCGCTGCCCGCGTCAGGCACCTCTGCCCCCAGCGCCACGCGCGCGCAGGTGGTCTTGCCCGATCCGCTTTCGCCCACCACAGCCATCGTTTTACCGCGCTGCACCACCAGATTAACGTCGCGGCAGGCTGTGACGGTGACCGGTCGGCGCCAGCCTCCCGCGCGCATCGTGAACGTCTTGGTGACATTGCGCAGCGTCAGGATGGGATCGTCATGTGTGGCCGGGCGCGCCGGGGCCGCAACCTCCGGGATCATCGGTGCGGCGGCAAAAAGCCGTGCGGTATAGCCATGCGCAGGGGCGCCCAGCACCTCTGCCGCGGTGCCGCTTTCCATCACGCGCCCACGGTGCATCACCACCACGCGGTCCGCCATATTCGCCACCACGCCCAGATCATGGGTCACAAGGATCACAGCCATGCCGGTCTCTTCCTGCAGCGCCTTGATCAGCCCCAACACCTGCGCCTGCGTCGTGACATCCAGCGCTGTCGTCGGTTCATCCGCGATCAACAGTTCGGGCTTTGCCACCATCGCCATTGCAATCATCGCCCGCTGCCGCATGCCGCCTGACATTTCGAACGGATAGCTGCGCCAAGCCCGTTCAGGATCGCCAAAACCGACGCGCGCGAAATTCTCCAGCACCGCGCGTTTCGCTTCGGCGCGGCCCATGTCGCGGTGCAGCCGCAGCACTTCGGCCACCTGATTGCCCAGACGGTGCAGCGGTGACAGTGACCGCATCGGTTCCTGAAATATCATCGAGATCCGGTCGCCCCGGATCCGCCGCATCGCCCGTTCCGGCGCCTGCATCAGGTCCGTCACCCCATCCGCCCCGGCAAACCGCACCGCGCCACCGCGCAACTGGGCCGCATCCGGCAAGATGCGCAGCACCGACCGACACGTCAGCGTCTTGCCCGATCCGCTTTCGCCGACCAACGCCAGCGTTTCACCTTGCGCCACGGCAAAGCTGACGTCGCTGACCACGGGTGGCGCGGTGCCGAATCCGATTGTCAGTGCTTCTACTTCCAGCAGGGGCGTCATTGTATTCCTGACCCTGAACCATGCGCGGGTGCCGCCGCCCAGAGTGAAGCCGATTTTCTCCGCCACGTCCATAGCCCGCACCACCGACGCCCACTACACATTCGCCCGCCTTTGCCGCATGAAGGGCCAGCGCCAGCAAAAGGAGACCCCGATGAGCCGACTGGATATTTTCATTGCCCGCGTGTCGTCCCAGCGCGCGTGCCTGAACCACGCGGCCAAACGGACCGCCGACATGCCCGGCCCGGTGTTTGAACTGGGTCTTGGCAACGGGCGCACCTATCACCACATGCGGGAAATCATACCGGACCGGCAGATTTTCGTGTTCGAGCGCGCGGTGGCCTCGCAACCCGACAGTACGCCGCCCGACGATATGCTGCTGCTGGGCGACGTGCATGACACCCTGCCGGCTGCGCTGGCGCGATTCGGTCCGACCGCTTCGTTGATCCACGCGGATCTGGGCGGCCATAATCTGGCCAAGAACGACGCCTTCGCGCGCGCGATTTCACCGCTGATTGAACCGTTGCTGGCGTCAGGCGGATTGATGGTGTCGAGCGACCGGATGTATTTCGACACGCTGAATGAGGTGGATTTGCCCCAGGATGCCGTGCCGGGACGGTGTTTCATCTACCGCGCGGGATGAATGTGCACGCGCATCAGGGTCGGGGCATCAGGGTCAGCGCATCAGGCGCTAACACCTGACGATCGGCGGCGCGCGCAGCTACGCAGGTCCGCGCCGCATCAGCAATTGACCGCCACCATTCAACTTTTGCTTGCGCCATCTGCGACAGCCGTCTAGTTTGCCCTTCGGAAGAAGTGAAACACAGTTTCACTATGCAAAACAATCCTTGGGAGGGGATATATATGACATTTCTGAAATCCATGACGCTTGCCGCCACTGTGGCGCTTACCGGCACCTTCGCCAGTGCCGAAGTCGTGCTGATCCACGGCGAGGCAGGCCCAAATCGCGGCGCACGCGCGGATGCGCTGCAATGGTTCGCGGACCAACTCTCCGAGCGGTCGAACGGCGACATCAAGGTTGACCTGCAGTGGGGCGGCGCGCTGTTCAAATCAAACGCAGCGGTTCAGTCCATCGCAGATGGCGTGGCGGACATGGGCTCTGTCATTGCGGTCTACTACCCGCAGGAAATGGCCGGCTATGGCATCGCCGATCTGCCCGTCAACAATCCCGACGCCTGGGTCGGCATGCGCGCCACGGACGAACTGATGCGCACCAGCCCTGAAATTCAGGCGGATCTGGCGGATAAAAACCTTGTCTATATCGGCACATGGACCACAAGCCAGGTCAACATCGGCTGCAAGGGCGACGCGATCCGTTCCGTTGCCGACATCAAAGGCAAGAAGGTCCGCGGCGTTGGCGCCTACGGCAAGGTCTTTGGCGAACAGGGCGCGAACATGGTCAACATGGACATTTACGACGCCTATCAGGGCCTTGATACCGGTCTTATCGATTGCAGCCAGGGCTACAGCTATGCCGTGGCCGCATTGAAGCAAGCCGAAGTCATGGACAACTACACCCTGCTTAACTGGGGTCAGGTCGGTGGCCTTGGCATCTTCATGAACAAGGACACATACGACACGCTGACCGAAGGCCAACAGACGCTGCTGGGGCAGGTCGGGTCCGATATGGCGGATGAATTCGGCCGCTTGATCAACGACGCCAACGACAAGGCAATCGCGTCAATGAAAGAAGCAGGCGTCGAAGTGATTGAACTGCCCGAAGCCGAGCGTGCGCAACTTGTCGACGGGGGCAAGAAATTCCTCGACGAATGGGTGCAGACCGCAGACTCGGCCGGCCTTCCGGGTGAACAGCTGTTGTCGGACTATCAGGCGCTGATCACCAAGTTCACCGAAAAGCGCGATGCAGACGGCTACCCTTGGGATGCCAAAACCAACTGATCCGCAACAGGCAAAAGGGGGGCAAACCATGTTGGTACCATTGGAAAAGATCTTGCTGGGACTGGGCGCGCTTGCGGTCATCCTGCTGGGTGTTCTGATCACGACCAATGTGGTGGCCCGCGCCGTTTTCGGCGGGCAGGTCCCTGACAGTGTCACGATGGTGCGCGAACTTATGGTCGCCGCCATCGTCCTGCCCCTTGCCGCCGCCACCGCCGCGCGCGCCCATGTGAGCGTGGCATTCCTGTCTGACCGCTTTGGCGTGCGCCTGCGGTCCTGGCTGATCGTGGCCGGATCGGTGATCGGCCTGATCGCCCTCGCGCCGCTGATCTGGGCCGGCGGGCGCGAGTTTCTCAGCGTTTGGGAAAAGGGCAGCTTTTTCTACGGCGACCTGAACCTGCCCAAATGGCCCGGCCGATTGATCTTTGTGATTGGCATCACCGCCACCTTCCTGCGGTTATCCGAGCTGGTCTGGCGCGACATCGGCACCATCCGCGCGGGCGGCACCGTGTCGGATGAACAGCAACACGCGGGCGATCTGCTTGCTGAAAAGGACGCACTTTAATGGATGCTTCCACCATCGGCCTGATCGCCTTTGCCGCGGTCTTGATCCTGCTGGCGCTGCGGGTGCCCATCGCCTTCACGCTTGCCGCTGTCGCCACTGTCGGCACCTTCATGATATTCGCCTTTCGCACCGGCACCTTCATGCCTGAACGTGCGATCCGGGCCACCACGTCAATGGTGTTTTCAAACTCCTTTGATCTGATCCATTCCTACGATCTGTCGATGATCCCGCTTTTTGTCGCATTGGGCCACATCGCCTACAGGGCTGACATCACGACCAAAATCTACCACGCCGCCAAGGTCTGGCTTACCCGTCTGCCGGGCGGCGTTGCGATGGCCTCTGTCATGGGCTGCGGCGGGTTTTCCGCCATCACCGGCAGTTCCATCGCCTGCGCCTCGACCATGGGCAAGATCTGCACCCCCGAAATGCTGCGCATGGGATATGATCCGCGCCTTGCAACGGCGAGCGTCGCGGCGGGCGGCACGCTGGGCTCGCTTATTCCACCGTCGGTATTGTTCATCATCTACGGGATCTTCACCGAAACCTCGATCTCATCGCTGTTTCTGGCGGGGATTCTGCCCGGACTGCTGACGCTGACGGGCTTTATCGTGGTGATTGCCGTCTGGGTCTGGGTCTCGCCCGAAATCGCACCCTCCACGGACACCCGCTATACCACCCGCGAACGCATGTACGCGGCCTTTGACAGCTGGCCCGCCGTGCTGCTGTTCGTGCTGATCATCGGCGGCATTTACGGCGGCATCTTCACCGCAACCGAAGCGGCTGCCGTCTGTGTTGTCTGCGCCACCGCAATCGGCTTTGCCCAACGCAAGCTGACGGTGTCGGGCCTGTGGGACGCGGTCAAGGAAACCTGCGTGCAGACCTCGGCGATTTTCCTGATCGCCGCCGCCGCCAAGATATTCGTCGCCTTCATCGCGCTGACCGGTGTTGCCTCTACCATTGTGGGCGCGGTCGCGGATGCGCAACTGTCGCTGGTGGTGCTAATGATCTGCATCGCCGCGATCTATCTGCTGCTGGGCATGTTTCTGGATCCCAGCGGCATCATGGTGCTGACGCTGCCGCTGATGATCCCGCTGGTCGAAAGCTATGACCTTAACCTGATCTGGTTCGGCGTCGTGGTGATCAAGCTGCTGGAAATCGGGCTGATCACACCGCCTGTGGGGCTCAACGTCTTTGTCATCGCCAATGTGGTGGGCCGCGATGCGCCGATTGACAAGATCTTTGCCGGCATCACCCGGTTCCTCAGTGTGGATATAATCGTTCTGATCCTGATCATGTCCTTCCCGGTGATATCCCTGCTGATCCCGATGGCCGCGCGATGAATCCCCGCACGGTCGACACTGCCCCTGTGGGCGAAACGGACCGCAAGTTCGCCAATACGCTGGCCCGTGGCCTTGGCGTGCTGCGCGCCTTTCGCGCCTCCGACAGCGGCCTCAGCCATGCCCAGATCGCCGAACGTACCGGCCTGCCGAAACCCACAGTCTCGCGGCTGACCTATACCTTGTGCGAACTTGGCTATCTCAGCCACGGGGGCCGCAATGACCGCTTTCGCCTTGGCCCTGCCGCCATCGCACTTGGCTCTGTCGCGTCCGTCGCGGTCAGCTTTGTGGACATGGCGTCAGAGGAGATGCAGCAACTGGCTGACGATACCGGCACGCTGGCACTGATTGCGGTGCGCGACGGTGACCGTATGATGCTGGTCCGCACCTGGCGACCTGATGGCGCCTCTTCGATCTGGCTGGAACCGGGCCACCGCATTCCTATCTTCGGCTCCTCATCCGGGCTGGCGGTGATCGCCAGCCTTGATGATGGCCGGTTTGACGCGCTTTCCGGCGATGCATCACTGCGCGAATTCCGCCGCGACGGGTATGAACAATTGCTTGGTCGCGGCTTTACCATCGCGCCCCAGCCCACGCGCTATGCACGCACGGTCAATGCCGTCAGCGTGCCCTACTTTGCGGGCGAATTCGGTGAACCTGTCGCCTTCACCTGCGGCGCACTTCCCGATACGCTAAGCGATGACCGCATGATATCAGAGGTCGGACCGGCCCTGCGGACGCTGGTCAGCGGCATAGAGCAACGCACCGGCCGTGTCCCGGCACTGGCCCGGCGCGGATAAAGTTTCAAGGAGACCACCCAAATGACCGAGACCACATCCGACAAGGTAGCCTATGAGCGCCAGGGCGACATCGCCGTGCTGCGCATCCAGAACCCGCCCGTCAACGCGCTGTCCCAGGCGGTGCGCGCCGGATTGATGGCGCAAATGGACCGTGCCGAAGCGGACAGTGGCGTGCGCGCCGTGCTGATTCTGGGCGAAGGCCGCGCCTTTATCGCAGGCGCCGACATCACCGAATTCGGCAAAACCCCGATGGAACCCTGGCTGCCGGATGTCTGCAACCGCATCGAAGCCTCGCCGTTGCTTGTCGTGGCGTCCATGCACGGCGTATCGCTGGGCGGCGGCCTTGAGGTGGCATTGTCAGCGCATTACCGCGTCGCGCAACCATCGGCCCGCGTCGGCCTTCCCGAGGTGCATCTGGGCCTAATCCCCGGTGCCGGCGGCACCCAGCGTCTGCCGCGCCTGATTGGTGTCAAGGCAGCGCTCGACGTGATCACCACGGGCCGTCACATCAACGCCCCCGAGGCGCTGGAGATGGGCATCATCGACAAAATCGAAGATGGTGATCCCCAAGAGGTCGGCCTGCGCTTTACCCAATCCCTGCTGGAGGACAGCGCAACACGCCGCCCCGTCAGCGAAATGCCCGCCCCCGATCCCATCGACTGGGACGCGGCGTTTGACGCCACGCTCAAGCGCGGGCGCGGCCAGATCTCTCCGGCGCAGGCGGTGCGCGCGGTGCAGGCCTCGGTCGAACTGCCGTTCAAGGACGGGCTGAAGGCCGAACGCGAGATGTTCATGGACCTGATGAAAACCGATCAGCGTCAGGGCATGATCCACGCATTCTTCTCGGAACGCGCCGTCGGCACTCTGCCGGAACTCAAGGGGGTGGACCCCCGTGCGCTGCAATCTATTGGCATCATTGGCGGTGGCACGATGGGGGCGGGCATCGCCACCGCTTGCCTGCTGGCCGGTTTCAACGTCGTGCTGATCGAAATGAAGGACGATGCCGCACAGGCCGCACACAAGCGCATTGCAACCAACCTGCAAGGCGCGCTCAAGCGCGGCAAAATCGACCAGCGCAAATTCGACGCGCTGACCACCGTCGCACTTGAGGTGTCCCTCAACTACGAAAGCCTGCGCGATGTCGATCTGGTTGTCGAAGCGGTGTTCGAGGAAATGGGCGTCAAGCGCGAGGTCTTTGCGAAACTTGATGCCGTGTGCAAACCCGGCTGTGTGCTGGCCTCCAACACATCCTACCTCGACGTCAATGAGATCGCGATGAGCACCTCACGCCCCGCTGACGTGATCGGCCTGCACTTCTTTTCACCCGCCCACGTGATGAAACTGCTCGAAGTCGTCGTGGCCGATGAAACCGCTGCCGATGTCGTGGCCACCGGTTTCGCGCTTGGCAAGGCTCTGGGCAAGGTATCGGTGCGCGCCGGCGTGTGCGACGGCTTTATCGGCAACCGCATCCTTGCCACCTACCGCACAGCGGCGGATCACATGGTGCTGGACGGCGCGTCGCCTTACCAGATTGACGCGGCACTTGAGAAATTCGGCTTTGCGATGGGGCCCTTTGCTGTGGCCGACCTTGCCGGGCTCGACATTGGCTGGGCCACCCGCAAACGCAAAGCCCCAGACCGCCACCCCGACGAACGCGTGCCAACCTATATCGACCGGCTTTGTGAGCAGGGTCATTTCGGCCAGAAAACCGGCCAGGGCTATTATATCTACGAGCCGGACAAGCGCGGCGGCACCCCGAACCCTGAAATCACCCGCCTGATCGACGAAGAACGCGCCGAGCGTGACATCACACCGCGCGACTTTACCGATGCGGAAATCGTGCGCCGCTACATGGCCGCGATGGCCAACGAATCCGCCAAAGTGGTAGGCGAAGGCATCGCGCGCCGCCCGCTTGATGTCGATATGACGCTGGTCTTCGGCTACGGCTTCCCGCGCTACTGGGGTGGCCCGCTGAAATGGGCCGACCTGCAAGGCCTGCCCGAACTGCTGGCCGATATCGAAACCTACGCCAAAGATGACGCGTGGTTCTGGGAACCCGCTCCCCTGCTGCAACAACTGGTGGCCGATGGCCGCACCTTTGATGATCTGAACAAGGAAGCCGCAAAATGAAACAAGCTGTCATCGTCTCTGCCGCCCGCACGGGCCTTGCGAAATCTTTTCGCGGATCGTTCAACATGACCCACGGCGCATCCATGGGGGGCCATGTTGTCGAACACGCGGTCTCGCGTGCCGGCGTTGATCCTGCCACCATCGAGGACGTGATGATCGGCTGTGGGTTCCCCGAACACGCCACCGGACAGAACATCGCGCGCCAGACTGCCCTGCGCGCGGGCCTGCCGGTCACCGCATCGGGGCTTACCGTCAACCGCTTTTGTTCATCCGGGCTGCAAACCGTTGCCATGGCCGCCAATGCCATCTGTCAGGAAGGCGCCGGTCCCATGGTCGCGGGCGGCGTCGAAAGCATTTCGATGGTCCAGCCCCAGACCAAACTGGTCAAGGAAGCATGGCTTCAGGAACATAAACCCGACATCTACATGACGATGATCGAAACCGCCGACATCGTCGCCGAACGCTATGGCGTTTCGCGCGAGGATCAGGACGCCTACGGGCTGCGCAGCCAGCAATTGATCGCCGCCGCCCAAAGCTCGGGGATTTTTGACGATGAAATCGTGCCGATGCAGACCGTCATGGGCGTTCAGGACCGCGAAACCAAGGAAGTGACGCAGCACGAAGTCACCGTCGACAAGGACGAATGCAACCGCCCCCAGACCACGTTGGAAGGTCTCGCCGGGCTGACCCCGGTGCGCGAGGGTGGCTATGTCACCGCCGGCAACGCCAGCCAATTGTCGGATGGGGCCGCCGCCGTTGTCGTGATGGACAGCAAACAGGCCGAACAGGCCGGTCTTGAACCGATGGGCGCGTTCAAGGGCTTTGCCATTGCAGGCTGCGAGCCGGACGAGATGGGCATCGGCCCGATCTATGCAATCCCGCGCCTGCTGGAACGTCACGGGCTGAAAATTGACGACATTGACCTGTGGGAGCTGAACGAAGCTTTCGCCTCGCAGTGTCTTTATGCCCGCGACTTCCTGCACATCGACCCCGAGAAATACAACGTCAACGGCGGCTCCATCGCCATCGGCCACCCCTTCGGGATGACCGGCGCGCGCATGACAGGCCATCTGCTGCGCGAAGGCAAACGGCGCGGTGCCAAGCTGGGCGTCGTCAGCATGTGCGTCGGTGGCGGCATGGGTGCCGCGGGCCTGTTTGAAATCTACTGAAGGGACGGATCATGGACCTGAGCTATTCTGACGAAGAAAAAGCCTTTCGCGCCGAAGTACGCGCCTTTCTGGATGAAAAACTGCCCGATGATCTGTCTGAAAAGGTCCGCAAGGGGCAGGAGTTGACGAAGGACGATCACGACCGCTGGCACGGCATCCTCAACGATCAGGGCTGGCTGGCGACGAACTGGCCCAGGAAATTCGGCGGCGCGGAATGGAACGCGGTCCAGCGGCATATCTTCGAAGAAGAAGCCGCCGCACATCACGCGCCGCGCATCGTGCCCTTTGGGCTGGCGATGCTGGCGCCCGTGTTGCAGAAATTCGGCAGCCCGGAACAACAGGATCGCTGGTTGCCGCGCATCCTGACCGGCGAAGACTGGTGGTGTCAGGGCTATTCCGAACCCGGTGCCGGCTCTGATCTGGCCTCGCTGAAAACCACTGCGGTCAAGGACGGCGATCACTACATCGTCAATGGCCAGAAGACCTGGACCACACTGGGCCAGCACGCCAATATGATTTTCTGTCTGGTGCGCACCGACAAGGACGTGAAGCAACAAGAAGGCATTTCGTTCCTGTTGATCGACATGGACACCCCCGGCATCGAAGTGCGCCCGATCATTCTGCTCGACGGTGGCGCCGAGGTGAATGAGGTTTGGTTCACAGACGTCAAAGTGCCGGTCGAAAACCTTGTGGGCGAGGAAAACAAGGGCTGGACCTATGCCAAGTACCTGTTGACCCATGAACGCACAAACATCGCCGGCGTCGGCTTTTCACAAGCGGGGCTGACGGCCGTCAAGCGTATCGCCAAGGCCGAAATGGCAGGCGGCAAACCCCTGATGGAAAACCCCCACTTTGCGGCCCGTGTCGCACAGGTGGAGATTGACCTGATGGCGATGAGCACCACCAATCTGCGCATCGTCTCAAAGGCCGCCGCAGGCACAGCGCCGGGCGTAGAAAGCTCGATGCTCAAGGTCAAGGGCACGATTATCCGGCAGGAAATCAATGACTTGGCGCGCCGTGCGGCAGGCGTCTATGCCATGCCTTTCGCCTCCGAAGCGATCGAGGGCGCGAACATGGCGTTGCCCGATCCGCTCAGCGCCGGTCCCGTGGCCGCGCAATATTTCAACAACCGCAAACTGTCGATCTTCGGCGGCTCCAACGAGATCCAGCGCCAGATCATCGCAAAGACGATGTTGGGCGGGGGCGCATAAGTAAGGATATCTAAATGAATTTCGACCTCACCGACGAACGCCAGATGCTGCAAGACAGCCTGCGGCGGTTCCTGCGCGACAAATACGATACCGCGACCCGCAACAAGATCCTTGCCAGCGACACCGGGTTGT
This sequence comes from Sulfitobacter sp., assembly GCA_024636405.1. The sequence continues at coordinate 12,466 of JAGXHC010000247.1, forward strand.
CGACCGACATCTGGTCCGGCCTTGCTGAATTGGGCATCATCGGCGCGCTTTTCACCGAAGATCAGGGCGGCTTTGGCGGCGCTGGTTTCGACCTTGCAGTGGTGTTCGAGGAACTTGGCCGCGCCGGCGTGGTGGAGCCGTTTCTGGACACCGCCGTGCTGGCCGGGGGGCTGATCGCCGACCTTGGCACCGACGACCAGAAGGCCCATGTTGAAGACATCATCGCAGGCTCCCTGCACCTTGCCTTTGCGCACGGCGAACCCAACAGCCGCTATGACCTGAACCGGGTCGCGACCGCAGCGAAACAAGACGGCGATGACATCATATTGACGGGTCGCAAGGCGGTCGTGGTCAATGCCGAAGCAGCCGATATGCTGGTCGTCTCCGCGCGCGAAAGCGGTGATGCGGGCGACGAGGACGGCATTTCGTTGTTCTTGGTGCCCGCAGACGCGAAAGGGCTGACGATCAACGGCTACGCCCTGTTGGCCGGTGGCCGCGCGGCTGAAGTCACGCTGGACGACGTGCGCGTCCCGGCCACCGCAAGGCTGGGCGATGCGGGAAAGGCATTTGCCGCCATCGAATCCCGCGCGGCAGCGGCCAATGTTGCCCTTTGCGCCGAAACGCTGGGCGCGATGGACACCGCGTGCCGATTGACGGTGGATTATCTGGCCACCCGCAAGCAATTCGGCCGCCCCATCGGCAGCTTTCAGGCGCTGGCGCACCGCATGTCGGATTTGTTGATCGAGATGGAACAG
>JAGXHC010000248.1 GCA_024636405.1 Sulfitobacter sp.
CGGCCCATCAGCGCCACGGGCCATTCGACCAGACCCGCAACCTCGTTCAAAAGCCCTTCGTCCGGCACCACTTCGAGACCGCTGGCAAAGGCAAGGTTGGTGGCGTCGTGCCAGATGCTGTCACGCCGCGCGGCCGCATCAAGGATCACATGGGCGCGCGTCAGCTTGGCCATGTAATCTTCAAACCCGGTAACGGTGAACGCGTCCGGTGACAAAAACCGGTGCCCGCGCGTGGTGTTGCCGACCGTGATACCGTCAATGGTCAACGGCACAACCTGTGCGCCGTCCTCGGCGGTGAGAATACACAATATCGCATGCAGCGGGCGCACCCAGCGCAGGCTGCCGGTGCCCCAGCGCATGGATTTGGGCCATGGGAAATTTCGGATGCTCTGTTCCAGCACCTCGGCCACGATGTCAGCGGCAGCACGGCCCGGCTTTTCAATCCGCGCGAACAGGATCGCGCCCTTGGGGGTGTCACGTTGTTCAAGCTGGTCACGGGTAAGCCCCGCACCGCGCAGGAAACCTTCAATCGCTTTTTCGGGTGCATCGGCGCGCGGACCTTTGCGTTCTTCCACCTGTGCGGGGCTATCGGCAAGCATACCCTCCACGGTCAGCGTCAGACGCCGGGGCGTGGAAAACGCGGCAGCAGACGCATAGGTCAGGCCCGCATCCACAAGGCCATTTATGATTAGCTTCTTGAGGTCCTCGGCGGCGCGGACCTGCATTCTTGCGGGGATTTCTTCGGAAAAGAGTTCGATCAGAAGGTCAGGCACGCGCGTCTCCAGTTTGTGCCGCAACGCGGCGCAGGTCTGCGCTTGGATAACGGGCGCGGCGGGGCGGGTCCAGCCCCCGCACCGCGCTTGTTTACATAAGGATGGCTGGCGGTCTGCGCGGGCAGTCTGGGGGCGGGACCGGTAAACCCCGCGCCGCCAGCGCAGATTTCACTTCATATCACTGGTTTGCGGCATGTCAGCCTTGGTTGCGTTTGGGTCACGCGGCGCGCGAACCCCCAAGACGCGGCTCAGATATCAGCGCATCGCGCGCTTTGCCAAAGTCTCCACGTCCGGGCCGCTGATCTTGGGCACCACGCGGTATCCCGCCTCCACGAAGTTATAAAGCGCAAATCCCAGCAACCCCAGCCCCGAGATGCCCAACAGCACCCGACCAAAGGCCAACGACCGGATCGTGTGCAGGGCCTGCCCCAGTCCACCCGCCTGCTGCGGATCGGCGGTCAGCGCGGCATACCCAAGCGAAGCTGCGACCACAGCCAGCAAGATGCCATAAATGATCAGCCCCCCCTTGAGCGCCGGATCGACGCTTTGGGTCAGCGACGAGACAGCGATGTGTTCCTTGTACTTTGAGCTCCAGCCTTTGTAGGCGTAGTAGATCCCGGCCCCAAGCAAGACCAGCGCACCGGCCGCCACGATATAGCGCCCCATCGGCATGGACATCAGCTTTTGTGTCCAGTCTTCGGTTGAATCGCCACCGCTGCCTTTTCCGGTCATCGCAAGGATAATGACGGAAGCGCCGATACCACCGTGCAGCAACCCAGTGGTGATTTGCCCCCCCCGCGCGAAAATGCCCTTGGCATCGGTGCCGTGGTCTTCCACGTCTGCGACGCCTGCGGCCACGCGCCAGACCAGATAGGCGATCAGTCCAAGGCCGATGGCCCATAGCGCGGGAACACCGTAAGGTTGCTCGCGCAAGGCGGCCAGCGCATCTTTGGTGCCCGACGCCTGGGCCGATTTGAACGCGGCCAGAAAGGCCAGACCGCCGACCAGCGTATAAATCACACCCCGCGCGCCATAGCCCGCGCGCATCACCCATTTCAGCCCTTCGTGAGATTTGTCCGCCATCCGCTTTTGTCCCCTTTGCGTTACAGACTAAGGGGTTTGGCGTGATGATGGTTCCCGCGCGCCGGTGTTATTCTGTCTCCGGGCGGTCGGGACAGGCTTCTCCTATGACGGTGCCATCGTAGGATTTGTTGCCGCATTCGTTCAACTCATGCCAGACAAAGCCGCGTCCGTCATCGGTGATAGCGACGATCCGGTCCACGCCAAAGGCGACGTTCTTGGTGCCCATAAAGGTCAACGCCCGGCCCTCTTCGAGCGCGATCCCGATGGCTTCGGCGTCAAAGCAGTCAAACCAGCCGGGCGCAATGCGCGGTTCGGCGTTGTCGACCAGCGTGAAACTTTCGCTCAGCATCGCAAGGCTGGCGGTTGTGTCAAAGCAGGCGCGGTATCGGATGGGTGAGCTGTTCGCGTCAATGGCACGGTAATTGTCGGTGACAATCGGCTCCGGCGTGCCCGACACGATCGAGACCAGTTCAACCCCCGCAGACGGGGCGGCGACTTCGGTATAATAGCCGTAGATCTGAAGATAATAGAGGGCCGCACCCGCGATGGCTGCTGAAATCACGATGACGCTCCCGACGATTTTACCGTTCATGTATTTTACCGTTCATATTCAGGCCGCATCCGCTTTCCAGCCACCTGCGCGGGTCTGCACGAACGCATCTGCACACAGCTTGGCCAGCGTGCGCACCCGCCCGATATAAGCCTGCCGTTCGGTGACAGAAATCACGCCGCGCGCATCCAGCAGGTTGAAGATGTGGCTGGCCTTGATGCACTGGTCATAGGCGGGATGCACCATGATGATGCGCTTGCCGGTTTTGGGATCGGTCTCCGGCTGGTCCAGAATCTCGCGGCAGTGGGTTTCTGCCTCCTCGAAATGGCGCAGCAAAACGGCCGTGTCGGCGGTGTCGAAATTCCAGCGCGCGTATTCTTCCTCGGTTTGTTTGAACACATCGGCATAGGTCAGCGGGATCGGCGCGTCCGGGTTGTTGAAGGGCATGTCCATCACATGATCAACGCCAAGCACATACATCGCCAGCCTCTCAAGACCGTAGGTCAACTCGCCTGACACCGGGTGACAGTCATGCCCGCCGACTTGCTGAAAATAGGTGAACTGGCTGACTTCCATACCGTCACACCAAACCTCCCAGCCCAGACCCCAGGCACCCAGTGTCGGGCTTTCCCAATCATCCTCGACAAAGCGTATGTCGTGCAGGTCCATGTCGATACCGATGGCCGCCAGTGACCCAAGATAAAGATCCTGCAGGTTGGGCGGGCTGGGTTTGATCAGCACCTGATACTGGTAGTAATGCTGCAACCGGTTGGGATTCTCGCCATAGCGCCCGTCTGTGGGGCGTCGCGAGGGCTGCACATAGGCGGCCGACCAGGGTTGTGTGCCAAGGCTGCGCAGGGTCGTCGCGGGATGAAACGTGCCCGCCCCCACCTCCATATCGTAGGGTTGCAGAATCGCACAGCCTTGCCGCGCCCAATACGCCTGCAACGCCAGAATGATTTCCTGAAACGAACGGGGAGGAACGGCGGTGACGGACATGTGAAGACCCTTGATTGCGCGCGACTTACCTACGGGGCGCATCTGAGCGCGTCAATTGCAGCTTTGTGAGATTTTCCGCCCCGTGCCCCATGGCATTTGTATGTTAATCCTGCTTATTCTGCGCCGGATTTATGTTTACAAGAGTTGATGGCACGATGATGCGGATGATTTTGACGGTAATGGCGCTTTGGGTGGCCGTGTTTGTGGCCGATACACAGCCCGCGCGCGCGCAAACCGCCGACGAAGTGGTCTGGGTACAGATCGAAGCCCAGCCAAGCCTGTCGGAAGCCACCGACCGCGCCCGTGCCTATACCGCGCTGCTTGAGGATGTGAACGGTTTTGCGCTGGGTGGTGGATGGTACGGCATTGTCGTGGGACCCTACCGGCGCGATGACGCTGAACTGGTGCTGCGCAATTATGTCCGCGAAGGATTGGTGCCGCGCGACAGCTTCGTGCAATTGTCGAGCCGCCTGCGTCAGCAATTCTGGCCGGTCGGCGCCAATGTACTGGAACGCGGCGTGATCGACCTGCCCGAAGCCGTGGGTGGCCCCCAGGACCGCGAAGTGCCGCCAGTCACCGTGGCGCCGCTGCCGCCGGCCGGCACCGACATACCCGATGTTGCCGAAGTGCCTGACGTGAATGAGGCGCCGCAAACGGCAGAAGTCATTGAGCCGGAAGTGCCCCTGGTGGTGGTTCCCGAACCTGCGGATGAAACCCCGGCAGAGGCGCGGCGCAGCGAACAGGTGTTGAATGCACAGGAACGCAAGGACTTGCAGATCGCGCTGCAATGGGCCGGATTTTATAATGCCGCGATTGACGGCGCGTTTGGCCGTGGTACGCGCACTTCGATGGCCGCCTGGCAGGATGCCAACGGATATGACCAGACGGGGATTCTGACAACGCTGCAACGTGAGGCGCTGTTCAAGCAATACAATGCCGTCCTGGACGGTCTGGGCCTGCAGACGGTGCGCGACAACAAGGCAGGGATCGAGATCACGATGCCCACAGCCGAGGTTGAATTTGCCGAGTACGAGCCGCCCTTCGCGCAATACAACAGCTCCGGCAACCGCGGTGTCCGGGTCTTGCTGATTTCGCAAGCGGGCGATCAGAACACGCTTTACGGGCTTTATGACATCATGCAGACGCTGGAAATCGTGCCGCTGGACGGCCCGCGCGAACGCAAGGAGACATCGTTTGAGCTGATTGGCGAAAATGGCAGCATCGTCAGTCAGACGATGGTGTCCCTTGAGGCGGGGCAGATCAAGGGTTTCACGCTGATCTGGCCTGCGGGCGACGAGGACCGCCGCCGCCGCGTGGTGGCCGAAATGTCCAAGAGTTTTACACGTTTGCCCGGCGTGCTGGATGCCGCTGCAGGGACCGATAGCGTGCAGGCCATAGATCTGGTGTCGGGCCTGCAAATCCGCCAGCCAAAGATTTCGCGGTCTGGCTTCTTCGTGACGTCAGCGGGGGCGGTTGCCACCACGTCCGAAGCGGTTCAGGGCTGCGGCCGACTGACGTTGGATGTTGACATCGAAGCGGACGTCGTAGCCGACGATACTGCAACCGGGGTTGCGATCCTGAAGCCGCGCAAGCCACTGGCGCCACTGGCTGTGGCACAGTTCACAGACACCGTGCCGCGCCTGCAATCCGAGATTTCCGTTGCCGGTTATTCCTACGAGGGGGTGTTAAGTGCGGCGTCAATCACCTTTGGCACTTTGGCGGACCTGCGCGGTTTGCAAGGTGAGCAAAACCTGAACCGGCTGACACTGACCACCCTGCCCGGCGATGCCGGCGGACCGGTCTTTGATGCGGCGGGCAATGTCTTTGGCATGTTGCTGCCCAAACCTGACAGCACCCAGCAACTGCCTGCCAACGTAAGTTTTGCACTGAACCGCAGCGCTATCAGCGGTGCCGCAGCGCAGGCAGGCATCACCCTTGAGCAAGCAGGCCGGTCCGGCACGCTTGGCCCCCGCGACCTGACGCAGCAAGCCCAGGGCATGACGGTACTGGTGAGTTGCTGGGAATAAGTCGGAGCGCGATCCTCGGGCATGACCCGAGGATCCCTTGCGATCACGCGGCGCGCTTGGCGGTGACGGGGCGACGTTGATCGGCAGTCATGCCCGTCACGCCCCCCAGGTTGCTTTTACCCCAAAATCTGCGGCGTGACATAGACCAGCGTGGGACCGTCCGCCTCAAATGCGGCGCGCACGGCATTCTGCATTTCTTCCAGCGATTCAGGCGCCACCGCACGTGCGCCGAATGCTTCGGCCAGCTTGACGAAATCGGGATTGCGCGCAACCACGGCATTGGGGGCGATCTGTGCGCCGATCATGCTGGCCTCGATCGCGCCCAACTTGCCATTGTCCCACAGGATGATCGGCAGGCTCAGGCCCAGTTCCACCGCCACGCCCAGTTCCTGAACCGTGTAGTGAAACCCGTAATCCCCCATGATCGCCAGTGTCGGCAGACCGGGCCGCCCTATGGCACCCCCGATGGCAGCAGGCAACGCGTACCCCAACGTGCCAAATCCGTAGGGGTGGTGCCAATGGCCGGGGCGATCCATGTCCCAGACTTCCTTGGCCGCATAGGCAAATTGGGTCATGTCCGAATAGATCATCGTGCCTTCCGGCAGGCAGGACCGCAAGGCGTCGCAGATGGTGGGGATGCCGGGGTACTCTGCCTCAACCTCGGTGCGCCAGCGCTTGCGGGCGGCGGCGACATCCGCCTCGAACCAATTGGCCTTTACGACCTCGCCGGTGCGCAGCGAAACGACCAGCCGCGCCAGCATGTCAGCCGCATCGCCCAGCAGACCGTGTTCTGCGCGTTGCGGATCGGACAGCACCTCGGGGTCAATGTCCACCCGCACCATCGGGCAGGTCTGCCCCAGTTGCGCCCGCCACAGATCCACCTCGGCCAATTCGGTGCCGAAGGCCAGCACCAGATCGGCCTGCGCCATTACAGCGGCACTGTCACCGCGTGACAGGCAGGCACCAAAATGCAGCGGATCATCGCAAGTGACAATCCCGCGCCCGGCATAGCTGCTGGCGCTGGCGGCCCCCAGAAGGCTCACAAGTTCGCGCGCAGCGACCGCGCCGGATGCCGCCCCACCGCCAAAGATAAACATCGGCTTACGCGCGGCACGCAGCAGATTGGCGACCCAAATCACCTCCTCGGCTGAGACCACGGGCAGTTGTGCTGGCACCAGCGGCGGTGGCGGCGCATCTGCCTGCCCCTCCAGCAGGGCAATCGGCACCTGCAGGTGCTTGCTGCGTTTGCGGGTTGTTTCAAATTCGGTAAAGGCACGATCCACCAATGCATAGGCGGCGGCGGGGCTGCGTGCCTCTTCTGACCAGTCACAAACAGTCTGTGCTGCCGCGCGCTGGTCTTTCATCTGGTGCAACTGCCCACGCCGTGCCGCGACCTCATCCAGACAGCTTGAAATCACCAGCACCGAAACGGAATCGCTATAGGCCTGCCCCATCGGCGTCATGATGTTGCACACCCCCGGTCCGGTGATGACATAGGCCACCCCCGGTTGCCCGGTCGCGCGGGCAAAGCCGTCTGCCATAAACCCCGCGCCCTGTTCGTGACGCGCCAGCACATGGGTAATGCCCGCCTCTTCGATGCCACGGTACATTTCCTGATTGTGCACGCCGGGAATACCAAAGATCACATCGACTCCGCGGTCTTTCAGCATATGCGAAATTTGTGCACCCAGCGGGCGGGTCTGTTGATCGGACATCAGGCTCTCCAGAATTTGAATGTGAAAATAACATAGACCGCCAGCAATTCCAGCCGCCCAATCAGCATGGCGGCAGTCAGGATCCACTTGGCAGTATCGTTGAGGGTGCTGTAATTGCCCGCAGGGCCAATGATTTCACCCAGTCCGGGGCCAATATTGGCCAATGTCGCGGCGGCGCCGGATACGGAAGTTGTGAAATCCAGTCCGGTCATGCTCAGCGCGACCGACACCAGCCCCAGTGTCACCACGAAAAACATGAAAAACGACATCACCGACGTCAGCACGTCCTGTCCGATGGACCGCCCGTCATAGCGCGGCGTAAAGATCCCGTGCGGTGAGCGGATGCGCATCAGTTGCGCCTTAACCGATGCAAACAAAAGCTGATAGCGGAAGATCTTGATCGAACAGGCGGTTGACCCGGCGCAGCCGCCGATCAGCCCGGTAAAGAAAAACAATGCAATCGGGAACGCGCCCCATTTCATGTAATCGACCGACGCATAGCCGGTGCCTGAAATGATCGAGGTGATGTTGAACAGGGCCTCGCGCAAGGATTGTTCCCAGTGTTGTGGAAACACCGTCTGCAAGGCAATGAACGTCGTGCCGACAAGCACCATTACCGTTACAAGAAATCCGCGCACCTGAGGATCGCGGTGCAGTGCCAGCGGGTTGCCGTTGATCAGCTGCACATAGCGCACGAAAGGCAGCGCCGCGAGAAGCATGAAAATTGAAGCGACATATTCCAACGGCCCCGAAAACGTCGCGAACGACGCGTCATAATTGGAAAATCCACCCGTTGAGACGGTGGTCAGCGCATGGACCGTGGCGTCAAATGTATGCATGCCAAGGGCGATATAGCTCAGCACGCAGGCCAGCGTCAGCCAGACATAGATCACCGCGATCTGGGTGGCGATCTGGCCCGCGCGGGGCAGGATCTTGCCAAAGGTATCAAAGGATTCCGACTTGAAGATCTGCATCCCGCCGACCTTCAGTTCAGGCAGGAAAACCATCGCGACAACAACGATGCCGATGCCGCCCAACCACTGCAAGATCGCGCGCCAGATCAGCAAGCCCTTGGGCAGCCCGTCCAGCCCGGTCAGCACTGTGGCACCCGTGGTGGTCAGCCCGGACATCGCCTCAAACACCGCGTCGGTGACGGACGATCCGGTTGCCCCCAGAACAAACGGCAGCGCGCCAAACAGCGGCAGCATCAGCCAAACACCGGTGGTCAGCAGGAAGGTCTGCTGAATGGTCAGCCCCTCCTTGACGCCATTGGAACTGGCCAGCGAGATCAGTGACCCGGCGAGAAACGTGATCAGCCCGGATTCGACGAACACGGTCCAGTGACCGCGCCCTTCTGCCAGATCGACCAGCATCGGCACGATCATGGCGATGCCGAGCACCGCCACAAGCAGTCCGATCACGTATCCGACGGGGCGCACATCCAACATTGGCGCAGCGTTGGCGCGGTGGTGGCCCGGTGTCAAGCAATCGGGGGTGTTGAAAATGAAAACGGCCCGGCGTGCTGGATTGATGCCGCACTGTCCGGACCGTTGATCTTGGTAGCCTGCGCTGATGCGGGCTTACGGGGTCAGGCGGGGCGTTGCCCCTGCCCGTTCATCACATGTAATAGATGTCCTTGAAGACATGGTGCACGATATCTTCGCGGCGCAGGCCGAGACGGGCCAGATCAGCGTCGGATTTCGCTTGCAGCGCTTCCACGCGGCGCAGGCGGATCGCGCCCGAGGAATTGGTCATGATTGCCTGACCGATACCTGCAAAGAAGGCCTTGACGGAGGTCGCAATGCCGTGGGCAGTTGCGCCGCTGGCGGATGTCAGTGTGGTCTGATAGGTCATTTCAGTACTTTCAGGGTTTGTTACGTCTTTCTGTACCTCACCATATAGGGGCTGCTGCACCGCAGCATAACCGACATAAATGCATAGCTGATATCCGAAATAGGCTTGGCTGGGCGCACCGCGCGCGGCAACGTTTTAGCCCAAAAGACCTGCCAATTGTGCACAGGCGGCACTGGCCTGATCAGGTTTGCCATCGGTGACAAAGCCGCCAGTGCGCCGCAGCGCTTCGGCAGCGCAGATGGCATCGAAAGACCCACCGACGGCCAGCGGGCTGCGCTGCGCTTCGAATTACTGCACTTCAAGGTCCACGGCGCCGTAGCTGTATTTGTACGCCTCATCCCCATGACAGAAGTCATATGTTGCGCACCCTGCGTTGATGGCCTCAGAGATGGCGTGGAAATGCAGCGCCGCGCCGATGAATGGCTCAGGTGCCGCACCGCTGCGGCCAGCGACAATAAAATGCATCGCGCCCGTTCGGGCGTCCACCACATGACCCAGCGCACCCAGTGGCTCATCCCCTTTGCGCAGCACCGGTAAATAAAGCGCGCCAATCTCGTGCGCCGCCGTCAGCACCGCGCGGTAATTCGCCGCGACCTGTGCTGCAACTTTTGCCCCCTTCTGATCGCGCCACTTGTCTAACCAGAAACCAAGCAGGGCATCCAGATCGGCCTCAAGCGTCGCGGAAGTCGACGCGGTTATGCGGTAATCACCGGTTTCCAGATACTTGCGGCGGAACCGGCTATATTGCTGCCGCCGTGAGGCGCTGATCTGGGTTGCCAGATAGGTCGCGAAATCGGCTGGCAGGGTCACGCGCGGGCAAAGCAGGTTATCGGTCGTGCCGCCATTGATGCGGTAGGGTTTGTAACGCACGTCACACCCCGCTGCTTTCAGGGCATCGGTAAAGACGCGGCTGCGCCCGGCCTGCGGCACATATCGCATCGACAGCCTGCGCCACGGCATCGTTGCCAGATGTTGCGCCACGGCGGTCAGCGCAGGTGTTTCATACGCCGGCGCGCACAGAAACCCGGTGTATTCGCTCCATAGCAATCGACCACCGGCTTGCAATTCGGTCTCGAATTGCTGGCGTGACCGGCTCCAGTGCGTGCGGTATTTCAGCGGCAGAATACAGACGATACCGGGCGTTCCGGCCACCCGTACCACCAACACGCGCCACCGTTTTGGATGATCGCGCAGGGCCTGCGCCATCCACGCCCAACTCAGAAAAACGTGAGACTGCGGATCAAGCTGATGCAGGGCGTCCCATTCCGCGCGCAGGTCGGTAAAGCGCGCAAAACTTTCCACGGCCTCGACGACAAATGATGTGGCGTGGTGATCGGGGGGAACCGAATGAAGCGTCCGTGCGTCGGGTTTGATATTCAAAATATGCCTGTCCGTGTCATCGGCATCGCGCGTAAACTGAACGCGCAGATGGCCTGCTGCGCGTATGCCTAATGCAGAAATCTGGCAATTCTGAGGTATTGCAGCGGCGCTCAGCCGACGTGGAACAGGGTCGAAAACAACTTGGGGTCAATGCTCTGACTGGCGAATGTCTGGCCTTCGCTCAGCACGCTGATCGCATCATGGCTGTGCAGGCTTTCTTGATGGCTGGCGATAATGCGAAAGTCACCAACGCGCAATTCCGCCTGCAATTGTTCGCAAAACAGTCGCGCGGCGTCTTCCACGAAGATCGGGTTCGCGGCGTTGAGTTCGGCAAAAGCCTGTTCATCCTCCCGCTTGACCATCACTTGGGTCTCTGTGGGCACGGCGCGGCGGCAGGCTTCGATCAGGTCCTCAAACCACAAACATCCGGCCTCGCAATTCAATTCGACCGAAATGCGCGCGACCGAGCGTTGCGAATGCGGCGTTGCCAGTTGGGCGCGAGTGGCACGGGCGTGTTCGCTCAGTTCCAGCGAACAGGGGCAGGTGCTGGAATAGACATAATCCAGATGAATGATCTTGCGCCGCGCGCCGTCCTGTTCGGTCATCTCCAGCGCGATGTCATAATACTGATAACCCGACAGCCCCGACCGCAGGCTTTCGATTTTCATCGGAAAGGAAAACCGCATCATGATCCGCGCATCAAGGCTTTCTAAATCGGCCTTATAATCGTCAAGCACGGCTTCCATCACCTCGAAACTGAACGTCGCATCGCGGTGCTTGTAAAAGCTGCGCATGATGCGCGACATGTTGATGCCCTTCTTTTCGGCATCCAGACTGACAGAGCCGGTAACGGAGGTTTCCAGCGTCAGATCCCCACCGTCGCGGGTGTGATAGCGCACCGGCAGGCGAAAGTTGGAAATTCCGACGTGCTGGATCAACTGCTTTGATCCCCGGATCAGGCTTGCCGGGCCGTTTTGCAGATCGGGCAGCGTTGCCTTGTAATTCGCCCCACCGCTAAAGTCGTCGGGATAGACCCGGTTAAAGCTGGGATAGCCCGCATCCCCCGCCAACAGTTGCCGCAGCGCCGGGTCCAATGCGTCAATCTGGGCACGGGTCGCGGCGGCGGCCCATGTCCGCAGGGTCGTAAGCGCGGTCACCGCCGCGTCGCGGTCGGGTTCATTGCTGACGGGTGTGACGATGTTCATGAAGCTGGCCCCCCTTGGTGCACAAGGTTCAATCTAAACATATTCGGCGCGTTTTCCAATGTCCGGTCAAAAAGTCGCAGCGTTGGTTCAGACCTGCGCCAGCGCCTGCACCAGATCGGCCTCCAGATCCGCGGCATCCTCAAGCCCGACAGAGATCCGCACCAGCCCCGGCGTAATCCCCAACAGATCTTTCTGGTCCTGCGGCAACCGTTGATGGGTGGTGGTCGCGGGATGGGTCAGAATGGTTTTTGCATCGCCCAGGTTGTTGGAAATCAAGCCGATACGCACGGCATTCAAAAAGCGAAACGCCGCGTCCTTGCCGCCCGCAAGATCAATAGCAAGCACAGTGCCGCCCTGCCCGTCCATCTGGCGCTTGGCCAGATCATGCTGCGGGTGGCTTGTCAGTCCCGGAAAGATCACCTGCGCCAGCGCCGCGTGCCCGTCCAGCGCTTTTGCCAGCGTCAACGCGGTCTGCGCCTGTGCCCGTACCCGCAGGCCCATGGTTTCCAGACCCTTGAGCATGATCCAGGCCGTGAACGGGCTCATCGCACCGCCGCTGTGTTTCATGTAGGGCTCCACCGTGCCGCGGATAAATTCGCGCGTGCCCATGATCACCCCGCCCAATGCACGGCCCTGCCCGTCAATATGCTTGGTCGCGGAATAGACAACCACATCCGCCCCCTGTGCCACGGCGCGTGAAAATACCGGCGTGGCAAAGACATTATCCACCACCACCAGCGCCCCCTGAGCATGGGCCAGCCGTGCAACACCCTCAATATCCACCAACTGCAACGTCGGGTTGGCGACGGATTCGAAAAACACCGCCTTGGTGTCAGGCCGGATCGCGTCGGCCCAGGCATCAAGGTCCGCACCGTCGACAAAGGTTACCTCGACGCCGAAGCGGCTTAGAACCTCTTCCAGAATATACAAACACGATCCGAACAACGCACGTGCCGAAACAACATGATCACCGGCGCGCAGCATCGACGTCAGTGCGCCACTGACCGCTGCCATGCCGCTGGCGGTGGCAAAGGCATCCTCGGCGCCCTCAAGCGACGCGATGCGCTCTTCGAACATTGCCACAGTCGGGTTGCCGTAGCGAGCATAGATGAATTCATCATCCCCCGCCTTCAGAAACCGCGCCTCGGCGTGTTCGGCACTGTCATAGACAAACCCCTGCGTCAGGAAAATCGCCTCGCTCACTTCGCCGTATTGGCTGCGGCGGGTGCCTGTGTGCACGGCGCGGGTGGCCGGTTTCCAATCATCGCTCATCTTTTTCTTCCTTCCGGCCCGATCCCTGTCAGGCATAAAAAAACCCCAGACGCGGTCAAGCGAAAGGGGGCTTTCATCCTGACCTTTTAGCGGAATTTCAGCAGGTTTCCCCACCCGTGGCCCGCAATCCGGTAACAAATCGCCACGGTCGTAGTGCTACGCCCCGTTGCGCGCAGCGTCAACACCGTGACGGTGCGGTAACGGGCGTTTTACCAATCCGTCATATGGATAGAGGACCGAACCACCACAAGATATGGACAAAAACCTGCCCATGCCCGTGATCCGCCTTAGCATAGATCAGGCCAGTGGCCGCGCCCGTGTGCATGGCGGCGGCGGGTCGCCTGCACAGGCGCTGGGACGTGCGGCGGCAGGCACCGGACCGATTATCCTGATGGTTCATGGCTATAAATACGATCCCGCCCTGCCACAGTGCTGCCCTCAAAGGTTGATTTTCGGCGACGACCACGGCTGGCCAGCATTGCTGGGGCTCGGCGCGCCGGGCGCCCCGCTTGGCGTTACGTTCGGATGGCGCGCGCGCGGGCCACTGGCGCAGGTGTTTGAACGGGCGACGGCCTTGGGGCGCGAGCTGGCGCGGATTATCGCATTGCTGCACCGGATCGCGCCGCATCGCGCGCTGCACCTGATCGCCCACTCCATGGGTGCCGAAGTCGCGCTGAGCGCGCTGCGTCTGGCCCCTAAGGGCAGCATTGCCCGCGTGATCGTATTAACGGGCGCCAGTTTTACCAGCCATGCAACAGCGGCCCTGAACGCGCCCGCTGGCCGCACGGCAGAGCTGTTCAACGTGGTCAGCCGTGAAAACGATCTGTTCGATTTCGCATTTGAGCAGATGATCCCGGCGCATGATCGACGTGACCGCGCACTGGGACAAGGGTTAAGCGCGGTGAATGCGATGACCATCCAGCTGGATTGCCCCACAACATTGCGCAGGCTTGCCGCACTTGGCAGCCCCATCGCACCCTCGGCGCGGCGCATCTGCCACTGGTCGGGGTATACACGTCCCGGCGCCATGGCGTTTTACGCCCGGCTGATGTCCACCCCTCAGACGCTGCCGCTGCCACGGCTGGCGCAAGCGCTGCCGCCTCGGACCGCGCCGCGCTGGTCGCGGCTTGATCTTGGGTTTCACCTTGCAAACCGCCGAAAACCCGCATCATGGCCGCCAGCACCCATTGAAGGCATCGCCCATGACCGCCCCCATCGACCTTTACTACTGGCCTACCCCCAACGGCTGGAAAATCTCCATCGCGCTTGAGGAAATGGATCTGCCCTACACCACGCATCTGGTGAACATCGGCAAGGGTGATCAATTCCACCCTGATTTCCTGAAAATCGCTCCCAACAACCGGATGCCCGCCATCACCGATCCCGAAGGCCCCGACGGATTGCCGATCTCGATCTTCGAATCCGGTGCCATACTGCAATATCTTGCACGCAAAACCGGGCTGTTCGGCGGCCCGACGGAGCGGGACCGCATTACGGTGGACCAGTGGTTGATGTGGCAAATGGGCGGGCTGGGACCGATGGCGGGACAGGCGCATCATTTCCTGAAATTCGCCACGCAAGACCTGCCCTATGCCAAGGACCGCTACCGCGCGGAAACCGCCCGGCTTTATGGCGTGCTGGACCGTCAACTGGCGAACAATCAATGCGTCGCGGGCGATTTCGTCTCCATCGCCGATTTCGCGATCTGGGGCTGGGCGTCGCTGTGGGAAGGTCAGCAGCAAACATTGGAGGACAAGCCGCATATGGCGCGCTGGCTTGAACTTATGGCGGCACGTCCCGGCGTTCAGGCCGGTCGCGCGCTTTTTGCCGAGCTACGCGGGACGTAAGGCAAAGACCTTTAAAACGCTTTGATACCTCAGCTTTTTTCTTTCTTCAGCCCGTAGGTTTCAAACAATTTCCCCTGCAACAAAAAGAAGGCAAAGACTGCCGCGGTCAGGCCGAACGTCTTGAAATAAACCCATGTCTGTGTCGAAAACAGCCGCCAGATCACCTCGTTCGCCAACGCCAGCCCGAAAAAGCAGAACATCAACCGCCGCGTCAGGATCATCCATCCTTCGTCCTGCAAGGGCATCATTTCCTCCATCACATACTTGAGATAGGATTTGCCCCGCAAAAGCCCGATTGCCAACATGCCGCCGAACAGCAGATAGATCATCGTCGGCTTCATCTTGAAGAACCGGTCGTCATTAAGCCAGACCGACAGGCCGCCAAATACCACCACCAGTACCACGGTCGCCACCTGCATCCGGCTCAACTTGCCGGTCAGATACCACAGCATGCCCGTCGCTGCGATCAGCAGCGGAATAAAGGCCGCCGTGACCACGATGAAACCCTCGTATTCCGTCCCCCCGATAACGAATACCCGTTCCTTCAGACGCAGGTAGGCGACGAAGAATATCAACACCGGCCCAAATTCCAGCGCTGACTTCACGAACGGGTTGATCTGTCTGTCGTCCTGCATCGTTTTCTCCATCGGTCCCCCCTCTTTGGCGGGGTCCAGCCGTCGAATTCACGCGGCCTTTTTCAGTTTCAGTACGGGTGTGATGCCGCCAATGTCCAGGGTCGGACGTTCGTTATTCCAGGTCCATAGCCATTCAATTGCCGATCACTTCCAGACTTTGCACGGCCATTGACGCATCTGGCAAAACACCGATCAAGCAACTGTTTTTAATCCCAAAATTGCTATAATTTCACTTTTCGATAGTTGGAATGTCCACCCCGTTGCTCGCTGGCTTGGTTGCCAGTGACACCGCCTTATCAAGCTTGCGCATCAGCACCTCATAACGCGAACTGGTATCATCACCTATAAAGGAAAACCATCTTGAAAGGATGCCTTCGACCTCATCGTGACAAATCAATACATGGCTGGTCTTGATATGCGGTGTTGTCATGCTGACTGGTCTGGAATCGTGACCATCAAGCTTGATCGAGATATATCCCATACCTGAATTGTCGACGATGGCGGGGAATCTCTTGTGCAAGCCATAGTGACCAAAAGAAAATATGGTGCGCTCTCCGTGCACTCGAATTGCCGTACCCATGCTGTTGAACGGCAAATTGGCTTTGTAAATAAACATCTCTTTATCTGCAAGGTAGTTGGTTACGACCAGCCCGTTCGAGCGTGAGTAGCTAAGTGGGACGCGGTCACCAAGCCGGGTCATGAAACCCCGCAATTCCTTTATGTAATCGTGTGACAGGCAATCGTCGTCATCAATCCGAAAATTGATCAGCGGCCGCCCCGCAAGCGTATTCAAAGCAGATAGTCGCGGCCAAATTGCCTGATGAACTGTCAATTCGGACGACACCAGAAGTTCAAGATTTGCATCGTCCGCACAGAGATCGCGAAGCCGCTCCAGATAGACGGCGGGCATGATATCGGACGTCAATATCAGGCAAACAAAGTTCCTGTCGGTTTGTGATCTTAGCGAAGGCAGCAGAAAGTTCTCAAACAGAAAGAACCGCAGTTCCATACGGCTCGGTGCATAAAGCTCTGCGGAAACTTCGGCCCGCATGCTCATGATTTCGTTTGGCGTTTTCGCTTCGCGCGCCGCCCGCCAATCCCCTTTTCCGCAGAACGAAAAACGGCAGATCCCAATTGCAGGCTCAAGCAGCGGTATCATGCGCCGATACCTCCGTGCACAAGACGCAGATGTCCGGTCATTGTCTCATATCTGACCAAACCAGAACATCGTAGCACTGTCAGGATTTCCATAGGCGTCATAACCACAATCAATTTCAGCCTAATTCTTGATGTCTAACGGCGACCAATACCAGCGGTTCCGTTGATAAACTTCGCCCAAGTCCCGGTATCCACTCTGGAAGACGTGGCACAGGTAAGTCAGGACCGTATCCTGCATAGACGGCAGCGTATATGACCATATGTTCATCGGCTTTCCCGCTCATCCGCCCATCTCCACGATGACGGCGCCCGCCGCAATCAACGCCATCAACGCGATCCGCC
>JAGXHC010000034.1 GCA_024636405.1 Sulfitobacter sp.
GCCCTCTGCTGACGTTGTTGAATAGTGAGCCCTTTCAGGGACTTAGACCTATCTGGACGTTGGCTAATCCTGATTTGTAATCAGTAGGTCCGCGGTTCGAGTCCGTGTGGGGGCACCATTTAATTAACGTAAGGCAAGGCGGCGCGTTCGTTTGGGTGCAGCCAATATCAAAGCCGCGATTTGGTCACGCCGAGGCGGCGCATTAGCTCTTTAAGCGCTCCACGATGCTTTGTGCGGTGACGCTGCCGATTGTCTTTGCGTCGTCCACAACATCCAGCGCGGCGTTTTCGCCGTTAAGCTGCGTGATCAGTTCGATAACCGGGGTTTCGGGGGTGACGCGGCTGGTTCCGTTCGCAACAACGTCCCCCATCACGTCTCGCGCTGTCAGCACGCCAAGCGGATTCATATTGGCGACAAATTCGGCAACATAATCGGATGCAGGGTTTGAAAAAATCTCGCGCGGGGTGCCGCATTGCACGATGCGCCCGCCTTCCATGATGGCAATGCGTCCGCCCAGCTTGAAGGCTTCGTCAAGGTCATGGCTCACAAAGATGATCGTGCGTTTCAGATCGCGTTGCAGGTCCAGCAATTCGTCCTGAAGGCGCGTGCGGATCAAAGGGTCAAGGGCCGAGAAAGGTTCATCCATCAGCAGAATCGGCGCTTCGGTTACAAAGGCGCGTGCAAGGCCGACACGCTGCTGCATGCCGCCCGAAAGCTCTGCCACCTTGCGGTCGGCCCATTCGCTGAGCCCGACCAGCGCCAATTGACGGTCGGCACGCGCAAGCCGCTCTGCCTTGGGGATGTCGGAAAACTCCAGCCCCAGCGCCACATTATCACGTACGGATCGCCAGGGCAGCAGACCGAACTGCTGGAATACCATCGACACGCATTCGCGGCGCACCCGGCGCAGATCGCTGTCTGTGCTGTTCTGGATGTCGCAGGTCCATTTGCCGTCGTTGACGTGGACCGTGCCGCGCACCATGGGATTTAGCCCGTTAACGGCGCGCAGCAGCGTAGATTTGCCCGATCCGGACAGGCCCATGAGGACAAGTATTTCACCCTCAGACACGCTCAGCGAACAATTGTGTACGCCCAGCACCTGACCGGTCGCGGCCTCGATCTCGCTGCGCGACTGGCCTTCATCCATCAAAGAAAGCGCCTTTTCCGGCTTGTCGCCGAAGACGATCGAGACGTTATCGAATTCTACGGCGTTGCTCATTTCTGGCCCACCCGCAGCATCCGGTCGAGCATGATGGCGACCACAACGATGATCAGACCGGATTCAAACCCCAGCCCGGTATTGACCTGATTAAGCGCGCGCACCACCGGCACGCCCAGCCCGTCTGCGCCCACAAGGGCCGCAATCACCACCATCGACAGCGACAGCATGATTGTCTGGTTCAGCCCGGTCATGATCTGGGGCAGCGCATAGGGCAATTCAATCTTCCAAAGGGTCTGGCGCGGCTTTGCGCCAAAGGCCTGTGCTGCTTCCAGCAGCGCCTTGGGGGTGGAGGCAATGCCAAGCTGGGTCAGACGGATCGGCGCGGGCAGCACGAAGATCACCGTGGCGATCAGGCCGGGCACCATGCCAATGCCGAAAAACACGATCGCCGGGATCAGGTAAACAAAGGTTGGAAGCGTCTGCATCAGATCAAGCACCGGCGCCATCCAGCGATAAAGGCGCGGGCGGTGTGCCGCTGCAATACCGATCGGCACCCCTACCCCCATGCACACCACACAGGCCGAAAGAACCAGCGTGAGGCTTTCGGTGGTTTCTTCCCAGTAGTCCTGATTGAGGATGAACAAGAAGCCCAGCACCACAAAAAGCACGATCTTCCAGTTGCGCTGGATCACCCAGGTCAGCAGCGCGAAGGCCGCGATGATGAACAGCGGGTGTGGCGTTTGCAGCACCCACAAGATCGCATCAATCAGCCATTCCATCGCGGTCGCCAGACCATCAAAGAACCATTCGCCGTTGATTTGGAGCCAGTTAAAGGCATTCTCCGCGACATCATCCACGGGAATTTTATTGTCCGTCAGCCAATTCATGGGGGCGTCCTTTGTCGGGCGGGGTCGTTGTTCAAGGAAGGTCGTTGTTCAAGGCAGGTCGTTGGTTAATCGGGGTCGTGCGGCAAGTCGGGGCCGCTGCTGCTGCATCACAACGCAATTGCCCGCCCCGGTAAAGGGGGCGGGCAATTTTCGATCAGACCTGTGCGTTACTTCAGCGCCATCCTGGCCGCTTCCATCGCGTCGCCGCCGTCTTTGGTGGTCACGCCGTCCAGCCATGCGTCAAGAACGCCGGGATTTGCCATGAGCCATTCTTTGGCCGCTTCTTCACCGTCTTTGCCGCCGTCAAGGATCGCGCCCATGATCTCGTTTTCCATGGCCAGCGTGAATTCCATGTTGTTCAGCAGCTTGCCCACGTTTTCACATTCCGCAGCATAGCCCTTGCGGGTGTTGGTCTGGACCGTCGCACCGCCCAGATCGGGCCCAAAGAAATCATCGCCGCCTTCAAGATAGGTCAGTTCGAAATTGGCGTTCATCGGATGCGGCTCCCAGCCAAGGAACACCACCGGCTCTTCCTTGCGCGTGGCGCGCTGAACCTGGGCCAGCATGCCTTGTTCGGATGATTCCACCACCTCGAATTCGGCCAGATCAAAGGCGTTGCCTTCGATCATCGACTGGATCAGCCGGTTGCCGTCATTGCCCGGCTCAATGCCGTAAATCTTGCCTTCAAGCGCATCCATGTTGGCCGCGATATCGGCAAAGCTTTTGATGCCCAGGTCAGCAGCAACCTTGTTCACAGCAAGCGTGTACTTCGCGCCGGTCAGGTTGGTGCGCAGCGTATCGACGGTGCCAGCCTCGCGATAGGGCGCGATATCTGCCTCCATCGTTGGCATCCAGTTGCCCAGAAAGACGTCAATATCTCCGGCAGCCATCGAGGTATAAGTGACCGGCACCGACAGGATCTTTGTCTCTGTCTCATATCCCAGCGCGTCCAGCACGACGCTGGCAGTGGCGGTGGTGGCGGTAATATCGGTCCAGCCAACGTCGGAGAACGTGACCTTGTCACAGCCTTCTGCGGCAACGGCGGAGGCCACGGAAAGGGCAATTGCGGTAGAAGCAAGCAAGCGTTTCATCGGTATAAACTCCCCTGAGTTTTTATTGATTGACGGGCCAATAAAGCGGTATCTCGCTTCATATTGCAACCCGGTTTCTTGCTGACCTACACAATGATCAGCCAAGTTCCTGACAAGTCAGAGACATCGCGCGTCACCATTTGGGACCGTTTTGGATGCACCAAAGGTGGCGTTGCGGGCGGTTTTCGTTGTCAGATCAACCGGGATGTGGGATGATTGTGATCATGGTCAACCCCGCCGCCGACCCGGACAGAAGGCATTTGTCCAAAGACGCGATCGCGCGTGCTCTGGCCAAGCCGGTTTGCCAATATTGCAACACGGAAATTTCTGTTCTTGAACGGATTCATCCCGGCCATTGCGGATCAACCCCGTGCTTCAACACGCACATCCAAGCGGGAGAAAGAAAACGCAGCGCAGCCCGCGAGGCCCAGTATCAAGACAACCTCAGTCTGTGCCGCGACACGGTGCGCGCAGAACTGATGCAGATCAGCGCCGATCACGGCGTGGCGTCCGATGCGCTGACGGTGGTTGCCGTTCCTTATCAAAATGCACCGCTGGCCCCCTTGCCCCACAACCGGCTTGCCGCTTTTGTCACCCACCTGGACAAGATCGTGGCCGAAGCTTTTGGCGAAGGGGCGGACATTGAAGCAGAACCGGTGCGGCCTGCCGACGGCGACGAATGGCGCGGCTTTGCCGGCGCGGGGTGCAGCGCGTGTCAGGGCAATTGTTGTAAATTGGGCGGGGGCGAACACTTTGCCTTTCTGACGCCGCGCACAGTGGCCACACAGATCGCGACGCGGCCAGAGGTCAGCAAAGACGATGTGGTGTCTTATTACATTGACCACCTGCCGGATGTTTCGGTCGCCGACGCCTGCGTTTTTCAAGGCGCACAGGGGTGTACCTTGGATCGTGACTGGCGGTCCGGTGTCTGCAACAGCTTTCATTGTTTTGAACTGCACCGCGCTGCTGAACTGGCCAATGACGCCACCGCGCCGGTCGTTTTCCTTGCCGTATCGCAAGGAAAGGCGGAAAAAATCGCGACTTTTGTACCGCCGCCTCAGGACCCTTTGCCGCGCGGATGACCGGCCACAGCGCCGCGAAAAAGGTGACCCGTTATTCAGTCAGCCCGTACGCCGCGCGGATACCGCGCTGGGTGCCTTCGCCGAAGTCGCCATCAATCGTGCCGTCATAAAAGGCGTATTGCGCCAGCTTTTCCTGCAAGGCCCGGCGTGTTTCGATCTTGAACATGGCGGGTTCATCGCGCAGCAGATTATACACATCCTCGGCCCCGGTGCGCAGCGCACGGTAAAGATATTCGGCGTCGTCTTCCGGCCCTTTGCCCGCGATATTACCGTCGTCAATCATTGCGGCGAAATTGAACATCGCCTGCGGATGGCGCATATCGGCGGCCCGCTCAAAATACTTGAGCGCGCGGGTCGGATCGCGCGTAACGTTCAACCCACCCTGAAAATAGATAAAGCCCAGATCGTTCAACGCATCCGCAAAATCCTGATCGGCAGAAGCAAGGTAAAGTTGCAGCGCGCGCTCAGCGTCTTGCGGCACGCCAAGCCCCTTTTCATAAAGCTGCGCCAATTCGAATTGTGCCTCTGCCGAGCCTGCGGATACGGCGCGTTGCAGATAGTCAGAGGCCTCTTTCGGATCGTATCGCGGATCGACGGAATTGAGCCGCATATAGGCCAGCCCCAGCATGGAGCGGGTATCGCCCTGTTCGGCCAATGCTGCCAGTTGAACTTCCTGATCCCCCGCCAGCGACGCCCAGGCAACACGCGGATTGGCATTCGCGATGACATTCGACCCCTGATCATCGCTGCCCGCGACGTAATAGGGCGTGCCGGACAGCGAGCCATAGGTATGCGGTTCTTGCTGGTTGCCGGTCGTCGCCAGCACCTCGTCGCGGACTTTGCGGAACATCAGGCTTATCTCAAGATCCGGCTTGACCAGATTGTCGATCAGCGCCTGCGCAAAGGGGCTGTGCGCCCCGGTTCCATCCAGCGCGCGGGCGCCATCCTTGGCAGCAAAGGCCACCAAAGTGCCACGGTCCGGCGATGGGGGTGCCAGACCGGCGGAACCGACGCTGCGAGTCTGTTCGGCGGCTTGCGCGGTTTGTTGCAGCGCCGCAAGGTCAAGCGCATCCCCGAATGGATTGTCACGACACGAATCAAGGATCACGATGCGCATTTTTCGTGCGTTCTCCACCGAGGCAAGCAGCTGCTGGAGCGATACACCCTGCCGCTGGATGTCCTGGTTGGACTTCACGTCGGCATCAACGGGGATCAAAAAATTCTCGCCCGATACCTCTACCCCGTGACCGGCGTAGTAGATCAGCGCAAGATCGGCCGTTTCGGCGCGAAAGGCAAATTCGTCCACCGCCGTGCGCAGCGCATCGGCGTCGCTGTCCAGCAAGGTCGTCACGTTAAAACCGATGTCAGACAATGTGTCCGATATGCCGCGCGCGTCGTTAAGAGTATTATCGAGCTTTACCACCGTTTTATAGTCGGCCATGCCGATGACCAGCGCCACACGGCTTTCAGCGGCGGCTGTATATGGCAGACAGCTCAATATCAGGATGATCAACAAGCGCATGGCCGTATATCCTTTTGTGCGGTGCAACGAATGGCGCGGTGACGGTTATATCTTACCCTCTTTGCGCCAGGTTTCCAGCATCTGTTGCGACACCTCGAAATGCATCGAATCCTCACGGCCCCATGCCGCGCCCCAGGCCCAGCCCTCTTCGTTGAAAAAATCGGCAAGGATGGTCAGGCCAAGTTGGGTTTTCCCGTCGCCCAGCGTGTCCAGCCGACCGTCGATGTTCAGATCGACCGCTAGCCCGAAAGAATGGGTGGAGGTGCTGCTGGATGACCCCCGGATGCGGCGCACGCAAAGCGATCCGGCCGTATTGATGCGCGCATAAAGGTCTGGATCGGTGGCGCGCACCTTTTCAAACACCCGCGTCAGACTGTCCACTGCGGGTTGCAGCATTTGCACCCGGATCGGCCCGACATCGGCAAGCACCAGCAGCGATTTCAGCTTGGGGTTGGTCATGGAATCGCAATTGTCGCTCAGTACTTCGCGCGGCCGGCCCAGAAAATTCTCAAGCCAGCGCGACCCCGCGACATTGATCCCCTTGTTCACCTTGCGCCGGTTGGCGATCAGCACAACCTGCGCGTAGGCGTCCAGAATCGCATTGTTGCCGTCCGCCACGAACCCCTGATCCAGCGCCCCCCCACCCGGAACCGTGGTGCCGCCGGACGGCGACATCTGCGGCCCACCCACTGGGCGTGCAGCGATCGTCTGGACCTGACCCTGAAGCGTTCCGATCTGCTCCTGCATTGCTTCAATCTGGCCCTGCAAGGCTTCAATCTGCTGACGCAGGCTTTCGACTTCGATGCGCGCGCCGCTGTCGATGGCGGAACCGTTGCCGATCTCGAATGTCGGCTCGGGCGTGATGAAAGAATTGACCGCAAGCCAGAGAAGAGGCAGCAAAAGCAAGGCAATTGCGCCGATAATAATGGGAACTACGCGCATGCGTGTGCCGCTTTCCGGATAATTGACATGACAAACTGCATGGTCAGCGTGGGCCAGCCGCCCTGATGTGTCAACGGTACAATGGGGCGGCCCGCGGCCCGCCCTGAGGCGAAAAACATTGGCATTGCGGCCGTTCTGGTATAGCCTTTACCTAGGGTAATCCCGATTTTTATGAAAGCATTTGCAATGATTGAGCACATCAAGGTGGCTGCGGCCACGGTTCTTCTAGGGATGGGGGTTGCCGCAGCGCCGGTCCTGAACAGCGCGGCACACGCACAGACCGCGGCAGAGCAATCCGTCGGAGAGATGACTGAAAACTTCAAGAAGCAGAAAACCCGTGGGCTGAGCATCGCGACACCAAATGTCAGCGCCACCACCGATACCGGCGCCACCACCGCCGCTGCGACACCCACAGTGGACGAGATCGCGACCGCCGTACCAAAGGAAGAACAGGTCAACGTCAATGTGTCCTTCGATTTCGATTCTGCGGCCCTGCGCGCAGACCAAAAGCCGAAACTGGTGGCACTGTGTTCCGCGCTAAAGGCCGCGGACGTTCAGAAAATCCGCATTCTGGGACACACCGATGCTTCCGGCTCTGCCGCCTATAACGAGCGTCTTTCAAAGCTGCGTGCAGAGGAAGTGAAGCGGTTTCTGTCCACTGACTGCGACTATCCCGAAGACCGCATGGAAGCGCAGGGCGTGGGCGAACGGTTTCCCTTTGATCCCGCCGATCCCAAGGCAGACGTGAACCGGCGTGTCGAATTTCAGGCCCTCAGCTAGACGTGGGCGCGATGCCTGATCGCAGGCCCGGCACATGAGCGCGGAAAAGCAGCACGGCATCTTCAAGGTCGGCGATGTCCTGAACAATACCTACAGGATCGAAGAGGTGCTGGGGCGCGGCGGCACATCCGAGGTGTACCGCGCACGCAGCGAGATTTCGGGCCGGGTGATGGCCGTCAAGGCGTTGCGGCTGGAATATTCGCGCAACGAGGATTTTCTGGCGTTGATGACGCGCGAAGAAGACATGCGCGAAATCCGTCATGACGCCATCGTGCGGTACTACGATAACCAGCGCACCGATGACGGTCTGATCTATCTGGTGATGGACTATGTCAAGGGGCCCGGCCTTGACGCCAAGATCAAGGAAGGCGGCATGTCGGCAGACGATCTGATGATCGTCGCGCGCCGGGTGGCCGAAGGTCTGGCCGCGGCACACGCAAAGAACATCGTGCACCGCGATCTGTCCCCGGACAACATCATCCTGCGGCACGGCAATCCGGCGGATGCCGTGATCATCGATTTCGGCATTGCCAAGGATACCAATCCAGGTGCCGAAACCATCGTGGGCAACGAATTTGCCGGAAAATACGCCTATGCGGCGCCCGAACAACTAAGCGGACAAACCGACGCGCGCGCGGATATCTATGCGCTGGGGGCGTTGCTGTTGGCGACGTTCAAAGGCAAGGCGCCCGACATCGGATCAAACCCGATGGAGGTGATCCAACGCAAGTCAGAGCCGCTGGACACCGA
>JAGXHC010000249.1 GCA_024636405.1 Sulfitobacter sp.
CGGACGCAATCCGTGCGCCTGTTTGATGTCCCATTGCAGCAGATGCCCGGCCGCGGGATGAAAAAACCCCCGCAGTCCATGCGTCAACCGCGCCAGCATGCCGCCGATACTGCGGTGCATCCCGTCGCTGTCCAAAGCCGAACTGAGAACGGTTCCCTCAAGATAGCTCATGAGACGTACCACATGGGTCTGCCCCGCAAGGCCCGTGATGATGTGAAAAGCCTCACCGGACAGGGACTGATAGATATGCGGCACGGGCAGATCCGGATCGACTGCCATCAGGTGCATCAGCGCGGCGGTCTGCATATCGGTGACGTCCCGGTCTTCGGCGGCATTGGTGATCTTCAGCAGCGCCGCATCGCCGGAAGGCAGCGAGATGTGAAAATTCGCGTCCTTCTCTGCACTGAGAGTGCGAACTGAACCGGTGATGCCATAATATTCCTGCGCCAGCGCTGCCGCCCTTTCGGGTGTAATCGCCGGCGCGTCGTGATTTAGAATATCTGCCTTTTCAGCGCCCGCACCTGTTTGTATGCAAGCGATAACCGGGGGCAGTCCGCCGTGCGGAGCAAAATCGGGGCTGCGCATCAGGTCTGCGTCGCCTCTACGCCGCACCATTCAGCAATGAAAAGCGCCATCGCCTGCGTCACACGTTGCACCGAAGCCAGGCTGACACATTCATCAATGCCGTGGATGTTACGCGAAATTGGCCCATAACACAGCGCGGGGATGTTATTATAAAGGGCATAGACCCGCGTATCGAGATACCCCGCCGTCATGAAGGATTTCAACGGCTGCCCGATTGCATTTTCATGGGCGCGACCCAGCACCGCTTCTGCGTCTGAGCCCGGTTCGAGCACGTAACCTTCTGCATAAAATCCATTAAAGACAACGCGTGGCGGGTTGTTGGACAAAAACGTGTCTTGTTGCGCAAACTCTGCAATTCGGTCGGTAATCTCGCGCGCCGCGTCTTTGGCGGTCTGGCCGGGATAGATCGACACACGGCAATCGACATTGCACCAGCTGGGCACCGACGAAGCCCAATCGCCACCTTCAATCTTGCCGATATTGAGGTTGATGGGATGTGCTTCATCTTCGAAATGGGGGTGCGTGGCCTTTGCCGCGTTCCAATCCGCTTCAATTTCGCGCAGTTTACCCACCACCCGGTAAGCCGCATCAATCGCGTTCGCGCCTTCACCCATTTCGCGCACATGCACTGGCACGCCGCGCAATTGCACCTGAAACCAAAGCACACCGGTGTTGGCACGTACCAGCATTTCGTCTTCGGGTTCCGGTATCAACACGGCGTCGGCGGTGTACCCTTCCAGAAAGGTCTGCAAAGCGCCGTTGCCGGTGGACTCCTCTTCTACCACCGACTGTACATAGACGGTCGCAGCAGGATGCAGGCCGATCCGGCGCAGCGCATCAAGCGCAAAGATATTCGCCGCCGCCCCGGCCTTCATATCGCCCGAACCGCGGCCGTACATCCAGTCACCGACGATTTTTCCGGAATACGGCGGGTCGCGCCACATGTCATGCAACCCCTCCGGCACCACATCAAGATGCGATTGCAGGATCAGCGAACGGCCCGTCTCATGGCGGGGGCGATGGATGCCGACGACAATGGGCGCATCTGAATGTTCGTCCGAAAATTTAGAGCCGCCGGGATGTGCCTCGATTGCGGCGCGGTTCATTTTGAAACGGTCCATCGCAAAGCCCCGCTTTCGGAGTTCGCGGAATAGCAGATCTTGAATGGGATGTTCGCGCCCGCGCAGCGACGGCATTTGCACCAGCTGTTGCGTGAACGCGATCTGTTCATCGAACCCGTCCGAGACGGATTGCATAATGCGGTCGCGCAGATCAGGGTCAAGGGTCATGGAATTCACCTTTCATTCCGTAGCTTAGATCATGGCCTCAATCAGGAAAGGCCCCGGTTCTGCCGCTCCATCCTCAATGGCACGCATGAGGTCTTGCACGTCATCGACGCGCCGCCCCGGCACTCCCATGCCGCGCGCCAGTGCGACAAAATCCAGTTCCGGTCGGTCAAGGTTCAGCATGCTCAGCGCATCCTCCCCCGGTTGCGCGCCGACGTTGTGCAATTCGCCCTTGAGAATTTCATAAGCGCGGTTGGCCAGAATGATCGTGGTCACATTCGACCCCTCGCGCGCCTGCGTCCACAGCCCCTGAATGGTATACATCGCTGATCCGTCCGCCTGCAAAGTGATTACCGGCCTGTCGGGACGCGCGATGGCAGCACCCGCAGACAACGGGATGCCGATGCCGATGGAGCCACCTGTCAGAGCCAGCCAGGTATTGGGCCGCGCCATGTCACCTGCAGGAAATGTGCCGCCGCCCGAGGACACCGCTTCGTCAACAATGATGGCGTCTTCGGGCAACGCATTGGCAAGTGCCGCCGCGATGTTTTTCAGGGTCAGTGTCCCGGCCTGGGGCCGCGCTGGCATGGCAATGTCGTGCGCCTTGCCCGGTTTTGCACCGATACGATCAGCCAGTGCACCAAGTGCTGCAGGCCCATCGCCGTCAAGCCCGACCAATGTGACAGTTTCACAGGTCTCGGGCAGCAGCAGGCTTGGCTTGTCGGGATAGGCAAAAAACGCGACGGGCGGCACGGTTTCAACCAGAATGGCGCGGGCGTAGGGCGCAAGGCAGGCCAAAGCGGCATTGATCGGATAGGGGATCTTGTTGATCGGCTGTCGACCCTGACCGCGCTCAATCCGCCGGTTCGATGTAGGCGCATGGATCTGCGCGCCGGTTTTTTCCGCAATGCCGTGCAGCAAGGCCATGGCGGCGACGTTCTCCAACACCGAATTGCCTGCGATGATCACGGTC
The DNA here is from genome assembly GCA_024636405.1 of Sulfitobacter sp. The sequence goes on from JAGXHC010000249.1 coordinate 2,845, forward strand.
TTGTCGCCACTTTCCAGCGCGTGCACGGCTGCGTTCAGCGCGTCTTCATCCAGCGGGGCAGGGCCTTCGGGCGCGATTTCGGGGGCCATCCTGCCGCCTTCGTCCCAGCCGATATCAGCGGGCGCGATCAAGGTTGCAACACGGTGCGGCATGCCTTTGGCTACGCGCAGCGCGTCCATTGCGTCGGCGGCAAAACTGCCCGCGTCACGGCCCGACCGAACCCAGTCGGAAAAAGGTGCGCAGGCCCCTTCGACATCTGCAGACAGCGGGGCGTCGTATTTCTGATGGCGCAGCGCATGATCGCCCACAAGGTTGACCATCGGCACCCGTGCCTTGCGCGCGTTGTGCAAATTCGCCGCCGCATTGGCAAAGCCGGGCGCAAGGTGCAAAAGCGTGACCGCAGGCTTGCCCGCCATCCGCGCATAACCGTCGGCAGCACCGGTCACGACGCCCTCAAACAGCCCCAGCACACAATGCATCAGCTTGGTGCGGTCCAGCGCATCCACAAATTGCATCTCGGACGTGCCGGGATTGGCAAAGCACACGTCAACGCCGGCAGCGTGCAGGCTGCGCACTACGCTTTCGGCGCCATTCATTTCCTTGGGGTGGTCGGTCATTTTGTAGCCTCGCGGAAGGTGGTCAGAAAGGCGCGCGCATTATCGGCAAGCGACGGACCAAGATATCCGCCTTCTTGCACCAGCGCCGTGGGAAGATCCATTGCCGCCAACCGGCGGGCCATTTCTGAAAAGCCATCGGGATAGACAGATACCGCCGCCAGAGGATCATCCGCCGCCATATCAAAGCCCAGCGACACCACCAGTGCATCGGCACCAAAGGCGCGGACTGCCGCGATGCCCTTGTCCAGCGCTGCCAGAACGTCAGCTTCGCGTGCGCCCTGTTCAAGCAAGATATTGAGTGACTTTCCCGCGCCTTCGCCTTCACCGGTCTCATCCGCGTGGCCAAGATAGAAGGTAGGGTAGGTCGCAGGATCGGGATGCAACGAGCAAAAGAAGATATCACCCCGCCCATAAAGAATATCAAGCGATCCGTTGCCGGTGTGAACGTCGATATCAATCAGCGCGACTTTTTGAAATTTCGACGTCATGTGGTGCGCGGCGATGCACGCGTTGTTGAAAAAGCAAAATCCGTTTGCGCAGTCCCGCATGGCGTGATGGCCGGGTGGGCGGCAAAGGGCGTAGGCCGCGCGCGCCCCGGACATCACGTCTTCGGCCGTCTCGATGGCGGATTGAGCGGACCAATAGGCCGCGTCCCAACTGCCCGGCGTCAGAGGTGTTGAGGTGTCGGTCATCCACCAGCCAAGCTGGCCGTGGATATCGCGCGGCTCCTTGCCGCGCCGCAGACCGGGATGCATCGTGGGAATGGCCAGCGCTTCTGTTCCGGCACTTTCCACAAAACGGGCATGAGCATCGGGCAGAAAATCAACGTAATCGGGATTATGCACCGCTTTGATCGGGGCCAGCCCGTGATCGCGAGGGGTGGCAATTTCAAAGCCTTCGTCCTTAAGCATGTCTCGCAGGATCTCGGCGCGCCGGGGTTGTTCCTGGTGCGGCATCGCCGCCCCGCGCCGGAAATAGATCTTTGGGGCATGGCCCAGCTGACGGGCGTCGAAGAAGACTTTCATGTCACGACCTTTCGCATTTCTAATCTGATCTCAGTGAGCAAGGACGCCCGGTGATGGCTGAGCGCACCATCGCAGTATTCATTTGCCGATTCAATATTGATGATGCATGATGCATCAAAATACGCTTCAGGGGCGTCATGAAGGAAATCAACAGAGACCCGCTTGGGCAAGCAATATATGGGCGTGTGTGTCAGGATCTGGTGCGCGGAAAACTGCGCCCGAACCAAAAGATCACAATTCGCGGTCTGGCCGATGCGCTGGGAACCAGTTCAACGCCGGTGCGCGACGCGGTGCAGCGCCTGTTGCAGGACAACGCGCTTGAACAACGATCGGTGCGCGATGTGCGGGTGCCGGTATTGACCACGCGGCAGTACCTCGAAATTGCCGGGATCCGTGCCGAACTGGAAAGTTTTGCTGCGGCAAAAGCCGCCGAGGTTGCGCAGGACAAGGACGTGGCGCGGCTGAACCGCATCGTTGTGCGCAACGAAGAGGCGATTGCCACCGCGCGTTGGCCACTGGCGACCGAGATGAACCAGCAATTCCATTTCGCGCTGGTCGAAATCGCGGACATGCCAGTTTTGCTGGATGTGCTGCATCGCCTGTGGCTGCGCATGGGACCGCTGATTGCAGGCTATTACGCAAGCGCGCAGGAGGACATGGTGCAACAGCATCATGCCATCGTTTCGGCCTGTCAGCGGTGCGACCCACAAACAGCCCGCGCCGCGATGCGCGCTGATATCGAAGACGCAAGGGAGGGCATTGCAGCTTATATCACCACGTTGAAATCGTCCTGACGAACGGTCGGAGGACGCAAACCCGCATGCGGGGGTGAAATCCGAATTTCGATCAGTTAAGTTGTCGCTAATAATCTGTCTGGACAGACAAAAAAATGACGGGGAACAAAAATGATAAAATACTTTGGAATTGCTGCCGCAGCGGTGGCTCTGGCGCTGGCGGGTCCGCTTGCTGCGCAAGACGCGGAGCCCCAGTCGGGGGGCACGCTCAACGTCGTTATTCAGCCTGAACCACCGGGTTTGATGATCGGCCTGATACAAAACGGACCGACTCAGATGGTCGCGGGCGACATCTATGAAAGCCTGCTGCGGTATGATTTCGATCTCAAGCCCGAAGGCCAACTCGCGGAATCCTGGGACATCTCGGACGACGGCAAGACCTATACATTCAAGCTGCGTGACGGCGTAACCTTTCACGATGGCACACCGTTCACTTCTGAAGACGTGAAGTTTTCCATGGACGTGTTCCTGCGCGAGACCCATTCACGCATGCGGACCTACATGGAGCATGTGGAAAGCATCGACACGCCGGACCCGCTTACTGTGGTTTTCAATCTGAAACAGCCCTTCGGCCCCTTCATCGGCATTTTCGAGCCGGGCACCGCGCCGATGATTCCCAAGCACATCTATGAAGGCACCGATTTTGCCAACAACCCGGCGAACAATACGCCGGTTGGCACCGGACCCTTCAAGTTCGATGAATGGAACAAGGGCAGCTATATCCATCTGGTCAAAAACGACGACTATTACATTGAAGGCAAACCCTATGTCGATGACATCTATTACCATGTGATCCCCGATGCCGCCTCGCGGGCGGTGGCCTATGAAACCGGCAAGGTCGACGTACTTCCCGGTGGCTCGGTCGAGAATTTCGATGTGCCGCGCATCCGCGAGATGGAAAACACCTGTATTACTGACAAGGGTTGGGAATACTTCGGGCCGTTGTCGTGGATCTGGATCAACCTGAACAACAAACCGATGGATGATCTGAAAGTGCGTCAAGCCATGATGCATGCGCTGGACCGTGAATTTGCCAAGGACGCGCTTTGGAATGGTCTGGGCAAGGTCGCGACCGGGCCGTTGTCATCGTCAACCCGTTTTTACGCAGGCGATACGCCTGACATTTCCTACGATCCGGAAAAGGCAAAGGCGCTGCTGGCGGAATCGAGCTATGACGGTGAGACGATCCGCCTGCTGGGTCTGCCTTACGGCGAGACGTGGCAACGCTGGGCCGAAGCGGTCAAGCAGAACCTTACCGAAATCGGCATGAGCGTCGAGATCGTGCCATCGGATGTAGCTGGCTGGAACCAGAAGGTAAGCGACCGTGATTTCGATCTTGCGTTCACATATCTCTATCAGTACGGCGATCCGGCCTTGGGTGTTTCACGTACCTACATGAGCACCAACGCCAATCCGGGTTCGCCGTGGAACAACGTTGCCAACTATCAGAACACCGAGACAGACAAGATGTTCGATGAGGCGGCGCTGATGGCTGACCCCGAAGAGCGGCAAGCGGCGTATAAGAAGGTCCAGGATCAGATCGTCGCTGATGTGCCGAACCTGTGGTTGCTCGAACTGGGCTTTCCGACGATATCGCGTTGCAACATCAAGAACCCCGTCAATACCGCCTTTGGCGTGAATGATGGCTTCCGCGATGTCTGGATCGACCAAAAATAAGGGCACTTGCCCAATGGTCCGGGCTGCCGCGTTGGCCCGGACCAACAACCACCATAAAACAACAGGGCGAACCGTGTGATAGGTTTCATTCTGCGCAGGCTGGTCAAGGCGGTGTTTATCCTGCTTGCCATTCTTGTCTTCAACTTTCTGCTGATCCATGCAGCACCCGGCGATCCTGCTGCTGTCATGGCGGGCGAAGCCGGCGCGGCCGACGAGAAGTTTCTCGCTGACCTGCGGATGCGCTTCGGGCTTGATCAGCCGCTCTACATCCAGCTTTGGACGTACCTCAAAGGTGCCGTGCAACTGGATTTGGGGTTTTCCTATCGTCAGCAGATGCCGGTTTCCGAACTGATCGCAAGCCGTCTGCCCGCCACCTTGTTGCTGACCGGAGTGGCCTTTGTGCTGTCACTGGTTCTGGGCGTGGCTGCTGGTGTCGCTGCGTCCGCACGTCAGGGATCGTGGGGCGATACCATAATATCAACATTGGCTTTGCTGTTTTACGCAACACCATTGTTCTGGGTCGCCTTGATGGCATCGCTTGTGTTCTCGGTCTGGCTGGGATGGCTGCCAGGTTTCGGCTATGAGACGATTGGCGCGAATTATACCGGATTTGCGCATGTGCTGGACGTGGCCAAGCATCTGGTGCTGCCGGCCTCGACGCTTGGGCTCTTTTTCATGGCGATCTACATGCGGATGACACGCGCCTCAATGCTGGAGGTCAGCCGCCTTGATTTCGTTAAAACTGCACGGGCCAAGGGGCTTAACCGTGGCATCATCCAGCGTCGGCACATCCTGCGAAACGCTTTGCTGCCCGTCATCACTCTTGCCGGTCTTCAGGCGGGTCAGATATTTGGCGGCGCGATCCTGACCGAGACTGTATTTGCGTGGCCGGGCATCGGGCGGCTGATGTTCGAGGCGATCAACCAGCGCGATTATGCCGTGATCCTTGGGGTCTTTTATATCTCGGGGGCGATGGTGCTGCTTTTCAATCTTCTGACCGATGTCATCTACGTCATCGTAGACCCTCGCATAAGGCTCACAGAATGAAGGACTTCTGGAAACGTTTCCGCTACAACCGCGGCGCCGTGATAGGGCTGGTCATTCTTGTCATCGTGATTGCCACCGCAATCGCCGCGCCGCTGGTATTTCCGCAAAGCCCCTGGAAAATGGTCCAACGTCCGTTCCTGCCTCCTTTTACGCAGGATGGGCTGCCGCTGGGCACCGATGCGCTGGGGCGCAATGTGTTGTCTGGGCTTGCGCATGGCGCCTATGTCAGCCTGCTGGTGGGGCTGGTGTCAACCATAGTGGCGCTGGCCATCGGCGTGCCGGTGGGTGCCCTTGCGGGCTATTTCGTCGGACGGACGGACGATGCGCTGATGCGCTTCACCGAATTTTTCCAGACAATCCCAAGCTTCGCGCTGGCCATTGTTCTATTGGCAATATTCCAACCAAGCCTGACATTCGTTATCATTGCAATCGCGGTTGTATCCTGGCCGCCAGTTGCCCGTCTGGTGCGCGGCGAGGTCCTGAGCCTGCGCACCCGTGAATTTGTCGAAGCGGCGACCCTTTCCGGTCTTGGCAATACCCAGATCATTCTGCGCCACATTCTGCCCAATGCGCTGCCTCCGATCATTGTGCTTGCATCGCTGATGGTGGCCCAAGCGATCCTGCTCGAAAGCTCGCTTTCCTTCTTGGGGCTGGGCGATCCGAACATCATGTCCTGGGGTTACATGATCGGGGCCGCGCGCACGGTGATCCGCACGGCATGGTGGCTGTCGTTCCTGCCGGGCATGGCAATCCTTCTAACGGTACTGGCGCTGAACCTGATCGGTGAGGGTCTCAACGATGCGCTGAACCCCCGGCTGACAAGGAAATCCGAATGACCCTGCTGAGCATCCGTGACCTTGCCATTGCTTTACCGGGCGGCGCTGATCGAAAATATGCCGCGAAGGACATCAACTTTGACCTCGCACCCGGCGAGATCCTGTGCATCGTAGGCGAAAGCGGGTCGGGTAAATCCATGTCGGCCAACGCCGTGATGGGTCTGCTGCCACAGGGTGTCAACGCGGTCGGCGGCAGCATCATTTTTGACGGCCAGGAAATACTTGGCCTGACGGAAAAGCGGATGATGGCGCTGCGCGGTCGGCGGATTTCAATGATCTTTCAGGAACCGCTGAGCGCGCTCAATCCGCTGATGCGGGTCGGTGCGCAGATCGCGGAGGTCTTTGAAGCGCATGGAGAACTGGGCAGATCCGAGCGCCGTGCGCGGGCCCTGACACTGCTGGAGGAGGTCGGTATTCCCGATCCGCAGACAGCTATCCGCGCCTATCCTTTCCAGTTGTCAGGCGGACAGCGCCAGCGGGTGATGATCGCAATGGCATTGGCGCTGGAACCCGATATCCTGATCGCTGACGAGCCGACAACCGCGCTTGACGTGACCACCCAGGCGCAGATCCTCAAATTGATCGAAGATCTGCGCCGGTCGCGCGGCATGGCCGTTATCTTTATCACCCATGATTTTGGTGTCGTCGCTGACATCGCTGACCGCGTCATCGTCATGCAGACCGGCGAAATCGTGGAAGCCGGAACCGCAGACGAAGTGCTGCTGAAGCCGCAGCATCCCTATACCCGTGCGCTGATCGACGCCATTCCGCGCCTTACCCGACATGCACAGAGCACCGCAAGCCACCGAAAAGCCATCCTGTCCGTCGAGGGTTTGAACAAGACGTTTTCGACCGGGGCGGGCACCTTTTTCGGTAAGCGCCGCGTGGTCAGGGCCGTGCAGGACGTCAGCTTTGAACTATACGCAGGTGAGACGATCGGGATTGTGGGCGAAAGCGGATCGGGAAAGTCCACGGTGGGTCGCTGTCTTGTGCGCCTAATTGATCCGGACGCCGGGCGTGTTATGATTGATGGTGCCGACATCGCGCATATGTCAGGCGCCGAACTGCGCGCCCAACGGCGCAAGCTTCAGATGATTTTTCAGGACCCGTTCTCGTCGCTCAACCCCCGCGCGCGCGTGTCGCGTATTCTGACCGAAGGGTTGATTGCATACGGGACGTCAAAAGCCGATGCGCTGGCGAAAGCGCGCGAATTGCTGGAAATGGTGGGTCTTGATCCGTCTGCGTTGGGGCGATTTCCGCATGAGTTTTCGGGCGGGCAACGTCAGCGTATTGGCATTGCGCGTGCGCTGGCGCTGAATCCGTCGATCATCATCGCTGACGAAGCGGTGTCAGCGTTGGATGTGTCCATTCAGGCGCAAGTGCTGGACCTTCTGGCCGATCTCAAGACGCGGCTGGATTTATCAATGCTGTTTATCACCCATGATCTGCGCGTCGCGGCGCGTGTTTGTGACCGGATAATTGTCATGCAGAAGGGCCGCGTTGTGGAAGCAGGCCCAACCAGCAAGGTGCTGCACGATCCAGACAATGCCTACACCCAAAGCCTTCTGGATGCGATTCCGGGGCAAGATTACGAACGAGCGCTCGCCGATGCCTGATACCCTCTGACAACTCTTCAATTGGCCAATTACGATCTCAAATATGAAACAAATTTGTAGATACCCAAATTCCAGTCCTTGTGTCCACGCGTCCAGGAGCCGGTGAGAATGCAGATATTCTGGTCGAATGAACAATTGAAACATGACGGTGGGCGGTTCCTCAAGGCTGGTCGGCTGGTCCCAAGCCCCGAAAAGCCGGGCCGGGCAGAACGTATTCTTGCGGGCTGTGCCGAACTGAATTTCGGCATAACCGCGCCGCAGGATTTTGGGCTCGATCCGCTGCTCCGGGTGCATCCGGCCGCCTACCTCGACTTCTTGCGCAGCATTCACCAGCGCTGGACGGCGGAATTTGGTGCGGACTCCGCCATTCTTCCAAATGTATTGGCAGGCGCAAAAAGCGTACATATACCG
>JAGXHC010000250.1 GCA_024636405.1 Sulfitobacter sp.
AGGAAGAACACGGTGGCAGCGGTCTTGGCTATGTCGCCCATACCGTCGCGGTCGAAGAGATCGCGCGCGCATCCGCCTCTGTCTCGTTGTCCTACGGCGCGCATTCCAACCTGTGCGTCAACCAGATCAAGCTGAACGGCACGCCCGAGCAAAAGGCAAAATACCTGCCAAAGCTGTGTTCGGGCGAACATGTCGGCGCGCTTGCCATGTCAGAAGCGGGCGCCGGCAGCGATGTGGTCAGCATGAAACTGCGCGCCGAAAAGCGCAACGATCACTACCGGTTGAGCGGCAACAAATACTGGATCACCAATGGACCTGATGCCGAAACGCTGGTGGTCTATGCCAAGACCGATCCCGATGCGGGGTCCAAGGGCATCACCGCATTCTTGATCGAGAAGTCGATGAAAGGCTTCACCACGTCGCCGCATTTCGACAAGCTGGGGATGCGCGGATCAAATACCGCAGAGCTGATTTTCGATGATGTCGAAGTGCCGTTCGAGAACGTGCTGGGCGAAGAAGGTCGCGGCGTGCGCGTCCTGATGTCGGGGCTGGATTACGAACGGGTCGTGCTGGCAGGTATCGGGCTTGGGATCATGGCGGCCTCTCTGGACGAAATCATGCCCTATATGGCCGAGCGGAAACAATTCGGCCAGCCGATCGGTAATTTCCAGCTGATGCAGGGCAAGATGGCGGATATGTACACCGCGATGAATTCGGCGCGCGCCTATGTCTATGCTGTGGCACAGTCGTGTGATCGCGGCGATGTGACCCGCGCGGATGCGGCGGCCTGCTGTCTTTATGCCTCGGAAGAGGCGATGAAACAGGCGCATCAGGCGGTACAGGCAATGGGCGGGGCGGGGTATCTGAACGACAACCCCGTGGGCCGCATTTTCCGCGACGCCAAGCTGATGGAGATCGGCGCCGGCACATCGGAGATCCGGCGCATGCTGGTGGGCCGCGAAATGATGGCGGCAATGGGGTGAGCAATGACAAGCCGATGGCTCTGGTGGATGCCGCTGGGTCTGTTGATCCTGTCGGCTGCTGCGATGGGGCTTCGGCTGGGCTGGATCCGTGCCACTATAACTGAAAGCGATGTCATTGCGAAATATGCCCAGAGATATGTCGACAGCCACGGACCGGACGCGCGGCTTTCCGATTGTGTCGGTCTCAGCGGTGAAAGTCTGCCAGAGATTTGGCCCCGGATATGGATCATGATCCGCTGCGGCCCACCTGCAAACGGGCAGGGCGAAAGCTATGTCTATTACGTCAATCGTCTGGGCGGCTTCGAATACGGCGAACGCCCCGAAGGCCACAGGCGACAGCCATGGGAACAAAACACATGATCCGCTTGCGGGCGCTGCAATGAGCAGCCTGTTCGATCTTGAAACCGAAGGCGGCGTGCTGCACGGGCAACTGCCGTGGCTGATTGACGCGCTGGAGCTGATGGCCACGATTATCGACCTTTTCGCCATCGCATTGCTGCTGATCGGTGCGGCGCGGTTCATCGCCGGGGTGATCAAGGCGGAACTGACCCGCGAAGGCACCCAGCGTGTGCAGCGCACAAACCGAAAGCGCATCGAACTGGGGCGCTATATTCTTGCCGGGCTTGAGCTTTTTATCGTGTCGGACGTCATTCACACCGCGCTCAGCCTGAAATTCTCCGATCTGGTCTTTCTGCTGATGCTTGTGGTCATCCGGTCGATCACGTCCTACTTTCTGGACCGTGAGCTGGATCAACTGAAGAAGGATTTGGGCAATGACTGAATTTTCCGACCTCAAGGCGCTGTTTATCAATACCTCCCTCAAAAAGACGCCAAGCGAGAGCCACACCAAGTTGCTGATGAATGCCAGCGCTGACATCATGACAAAACAAGGCGTTACGGTCGAACATTTGCACATGCTGAGCCATGAGGTGCCGCCGGGCATCTATCCCGACATGACCGACCACGGCTGGGACCGCGATGATTGGCCCGCGCTGTGGGACAAGGTGCTGGCCGCCGATATCCTGATCATCGGCACGCCGATCTGGCTGGGCGAGGAATCGTCGGTGTGCCGCGTGCTGATCGAGCGGCTTTATGCAATGAGCGGCAAGCTTAACGACAAGGGGCAATCGGTGTTCTACGGCAAGGTCGCGGGCAGCGTGATCACCGGCAATGAGGACGGGATCAAACATGTCGCGATGACCTTGGGCTTTGCGCTGAACCATCTGGGCTATACCAACCCGCCACAGGCCGATTGCGGCTGGATCGGCGAAGCAGGGCCGGGCCCGTCCTATGGCGATGAAACCGATGATGGCGGGCGTGTCGGGTTCGACAACGAATTCACCCAGCGTAACACCACCATCATGACATGGAACGCAATGCACCTGGCGCGGATGCTCAAGGCGGCGGGCGGATACCCACGCGAAGGCAATGATCGCGAAGCCTGGGACGCAGGCGCGCGGTTTGATTTCGAAAACCCGGAGTACCGTAGCTGAGATGACCTTGCCCGGCCTGCATGATGACCACAGTTGGGATCTTCCCGCGCGGCTGAATATGGCGGCGCAATGTCTGGCGCACCCCGATGATGCGCTGGCGATCATTGATCTGACCGGTGCCGAGCGGCGCGATGTGCGTTTCGGCGAACTGACGCAGATGGTCAACGCTCTGGCGCGCGCCCTGATGGCCGAGGTGACGACAGGCGCGCGTGTCGGTGTGCTGCTCAGCCAATCGCCATGGTGTGCGGCGGCGCATCTGGCGATCTGGAAAATCGGTGCGATTTCAGTCCCTTTGTTCAAGCTCTTCAAGCATGACGCGCTGGCCAGCAGGGTGGGCGACGCCGGTGTCAAACTGGTGTTGACCGACCCCGAAGGCGCGGACCTGCTGGGGGATCTGGCCACGCCGTGGATTGTGGACCGCGTGGGCGTGCCGGGCGCCGGCGTTCCGTTTGCCGATACCGGACCCGACGACCCCGCCGTGCTGATCTATACCTCCGGGACCACGGGCACGCCCAAAGGCGCGCTGCACGGTCACCGGGTGCTGACAGGGCATTTGCCCGGCGTATCGGTCAGCCATGATCATCTGGGCCAGCCCGGCGATTGTTTATGGACGCCCGCCGACTGGGCCTGGATTGGCGGGCTGTTTGATGTGGCGATGCCGGGTCTGGCATTGGGCGTGCCGGTGGTGGCCGCCCGCATGACCAAATTCAGCGTCGAAGGCTGTGCCGAGGTGATCCGGCGCGGCGATGTGCGCAATGTCTTCTTTCCGCCGACCGCGCTGCGCATGCTCAGGGCGGCGGATATATCCTTGCCAGGGTTACGCTCAGTGGCCAGCGGCGGGGAACCTTTGGGGGCCGAGATGCTGGCCTGGGGACGCAAGACCTTTGGTCTGGAAATCAATGAGTTCTATGGCCAGACCGAATGCAACATGGTGGCATCAAGCTGTGGTGTGGACTTCTCCGCGCAGCCCGGTTGCATCGGCAAGCCGGTGCCGGGGCATGACGTGGCGGTGATCGACGCAAGCGGCGCGCCGACCGCCGATGAAGGCGATGTGGCCATCAGGCGTGGCTCCGCCTCCCTGATGCTGGGGTATTGGCAGCGCCCCGAAGAAACCGCGGCAAAGTTTCGCGGCGACTGGATGATCACCGGGGATCGCGGTGTTATGGACGGCGACTACCTGCGGTTTGTGGGCCGGGAGGATGATGTGATCACCTCTGCGGGCTACCGCATCGGTCCGGCCGAGATTGAGGATTGCCTGCTGACGCATCCGGGCGTGGCGACCGTGGGGGTGGTGGGCAAACCCGACGCGCTGCGCACCGAAGTCGTAAAGGCCTATGTGGTGCTGAAACCGGGTGCCAAGGTCGCGGCGGAAGATTTGCAAAACTGGGTGAAAGGACGGCTGGCAAGCTATTCTTATCCAAGGGAAATCACCTTTCTGGAGGCTTTGCCGATGACCGTGACCGGCAAGGTGATCCGCAAGGAGTTGAAACGCATGGCGATGGCGGAGGAAACACCATGAGATGGCTTGGAATAATGGCAATGCTGTGGGTCGGTGCGGCGCAGGCCCAACAGGTTGACCCGCAGGCCGTGCGCGTGTGCTTTGCCGATACACCGGTGGGCGAGGTCGCGCCGTCCTGCCTTGGGGCCGCGTCGAACAGATGCCAGCAGCAGGGGTTTGACACAACCTTGGGGATCACCGAATGCATTATGGCAGAAACCGGCGTTTGGGATGAACTGCTTAACCGTGAATACAAAGCGGTGCGCAGTATGTTTGAGGCCCAAGGCGCAGGTACGACGTCCGGTGCGGGATCGCTCAAGGACAGTCTGCTGACCGCGCAGCGCGCATGGATCGCCTACCGCGACGCGGAATGTGCGCTGGCGTACGCAAGGTGGGCGGACGGGTCGCTTCGCACGATCGTCGGGGCGAATTGCCATCTGACGATGACGGCACAGCGCGCTTTCGAATTGCGCGACATGAAGGAAAACTGATTTGAAACTGATATCGCAGACACTCCCGACCTCCGAGGCATTCAAGGCCAATGAGGCCGCGCACCTGAAAGCGCTGGCACAGGTGCGCGAGGTGGCAGAGACCGCCGCATTGGGCGGCGGCGAGAAATCCCGTGCCCGCCATGAAAGCCGCGGCAAGATGTTGCCACGCGAACGGGTGGCGAACCTGCTTGATGCCGGCAGTCCGTTTCTGGAAATCGGGGCCACGGCGGCGCATGGGCTTTATGACGGTGCGGCCCCGGCGGCGGGCGTGATCGCGGGTATCGGCCGCGTGATGGGTCACGAGGTCATGGTGGTGTGCAATGATGCCACGGTGAAGGGCGGCACCTATTATCCGATGACGGTCAAGAAACACCTGCGCGCGCAGGAGATCGCCGAGGCGAACCTGCTGCCCTGCATCTATCTGGTGGACAGTGGCGGCGCGAACCTGCCCAATCAGGACGAAGTTTTCCCCGATCGCGACCATTTCGGGGCCATTTTTTATAATCAGGCCCGGATGAGCGCCAAGGGCATTCCGCAGATCGCCGTGGTGATGGGAAGCTGTACCGCAGGCGGTGCCTATGTGCCTGCGATGTCGGATGTGACGATCATCGTCAAGGAACAAGGGACGATCTTTCTGGCGGGTCCACCGCTGGTAAAGGCGGCAACAGGCGAGGTTGTCACCGCCGAGGATCTGGGCGGCGGCGATGTGCATACGCGGCTGTCCGGGGTGGCCGATTATCTGGCCGAGGACGACGCGCATGCGCTGAGCCTCGCGCGCCGGGCGGTGGGCGGTCTGAACCGCGCCAAGCCGTCGACAGTGCAATGGCAGACCCCCGAGGAACCGGCGTATGACCCTGCCGAAATGCTGGGTGTGGTGCCTGCCGATCTGCGCACGCCCTATGACATTCGCGAAGTGATCATGCGGCTGGTCGATGGCAGCCGCTTTGACGAATTCAAGTCGCGCTTCGGCGAGACGCTGGTGACCGGGTTCGCCCATGTCAAAGGCTGTCCTGTTGGCATCATCGCCAACAATGGTGTGTTGTTTTCGGAGGCCGCCCAGAAAGGCGCGCATTTCATCGAACTGTGCAGCCAGCGCAATATTCCATTGGTATTCCTGCAAAATATCACCGGTTTCATGGTGGGCCGCAAATACGAGAATGAGGGCATCGCGCGTCACGGCGCCAAGATGGTGACGGCGGTCGCCACCACCAACGTGCCCAAGATCACGATGCTGCTGGGTGGATCGTTCGGCGCAGGCAATTATGGCATGTCCGGGCGCGCCTACCGTCCGCGTTTTCTGTGGACGTGGCCCAATTCACGGATTTCCGTCATGGGCGGGGCGCAGGCGGCGGGCGTTCTGGCCACGGTCAAGCGTGACGCCATCGAGCGGGCCGGTGACAGTTGGACGCAGGAGGAAGAAACCGCCTTCAAGCAGCCCACCATCGATATGTTCGAGGAACAGTCGCACCCGCTTTATGCCTCGGCGCGGCTGTGGGACGACGGTATCATCGACCCGCGCAAAAGCCGCGATGTGCTGGCGCTGTCGCTGTCGGCATCGCTTTGTGCACCGATCGAGCCGACACGCTTTGGCGTGTTCCGGATGTAGGATATGAACCAACGATCAACAGTCACACAGCGTACACCAAGCGTGCACCGGGCATGCACACAAGATGTCTGCCGGCAAGCAGCCCCGATGATGAGCGCCGCGCAGGCGCAGGCGCTGTATCCCGGCGCGGTGTGCTTTACCTTTGGCGATTCTGAAGCGCTGAATGCGCAGATCCTTGATCTGGTGCGGACTGGCGCCAAGACCGTGACCTGCGACGCGCGCGCGGGGTTCAAAGCGCGCGGCGAGCCGTTGCCCGAGGCCGGGCGCTTGGACATCGCGCTGGACTGGGCCGGGCAGCCGGTCCTTGCCCTACGCACGCTGCGGGTGGACCTGATGCCGTTCGACGCGATGACCGAAGCGCTGGTCGCTGATCAGGGCGAGTTTCGTGATCTGGCGGATTGGCGCGCGGGGTACGAGGCCTATCTGACGCGGGCCGGTGTGTTTGCGCCGCAGGTGATGATGGTGGTGGAACGGTTCGAGCCGGTCGAGGTTTTCTGAGCGGGCAAAAGGGGGCGCTGCCCCCGCAGCCTGCGGCTGCTCCCCCGGGGATATTTAGGGCCAAAAGAAATATGAAGAGGGCGAGATATGTTTGACACGATCCTGATTGCGAACCGCGGCGAGATTGCCTGCCGGGTCATGGAAACCGCGCAGGCGATGGGTGTGCGCTGTGTTGCGGTTTATTCCGATGCAGACG
>JAGXHC010000251.1 GCA_024636405.1 Sulfitobacter sp.
CATCTGGGCGAGTTCGATCAGGAGTTTTCGGCGCTGGCAGGACGGCCCGTCAAGGTGCAGTTCACGCCGCATCTGATCCCCGCGAACCGGGGTATTCTGGCGACCTGCTATGTTAAAGGTGACGCGCAAGCCATTCATGAAGCATTGAAAAACGCCTATGCGGCCGAGCCTTTCATCGAGGTTCTGCCGATGGGTAACGTGCCCAGCACGCGGCATATTCGGGGATCGAATTTTTGCCACATCGGAGTGGCGCAGGACCGTATCGACGGGCGCGCCATCGTGATTGCAGCACTTGATAACCTGACGAAGGGGTCCAGCGGGCAGGCGTTGCAGAACGCGAACCTGATGCTGGGGTTGGAAGAGACGGAGGGGCTGATGATGGCCCCGCTGTTCCCGTGATGATATGAAAAACCTCAGAAAACAAAGACGTATCCAGATTATTGCAGTCGCGGTCGTGGCCCTAGTGCTGTCAACGTCGTTGATCGGATATGCCTTGCGCGATGGCATCAACTATTTTCGCGCACCGTCGCAGATCATGGCAGAGCCGCCGGGCTCTTCGGAGGTGTTCCGCATTGGCGGTCTGGTAGAGGAAGGGTCGCTGAAACGTGGCGAAGGACAGGTGATCCGGTTCAGCGTGACCGACGGTGGCGCGGTTGTGCCGGTGACATTCGATGGCGTATTGCCGGATCTTTTCGGTGAGGGGCAAGGCATGGTCGGCACGGGTCGCTACATTAATGGAACCTTTCAAGCGACTGAAATTCTTGCGAAACACGATGAAAATTACATGCCAAAAGAGGTTGTTGACGCGCTGAAGGAGCAAGGCGTCTACAAAGCACCCGACAGCTAGCAACGTACGCCGCGATGAAGCCGCGTTAACCATTATCTGCCAAATCTTTGCGCAACCAAGCAGGAAAGGGCAGAACCAATGCAATCGGTCAAAGACATCGCCACCGCAATTGTTGCGCGCGAAGGTGGGTTCGTGAACGACCCCGACGATCCCGGCGGTGCCACCAAATACGGTGTGACAATTCACACGATGCGGCGTCTGGGGCTGGACCTGACGGGCGACGGAACGGTTGATACGGCCGATGTCCGAAGCCTGACTCGGACGCAAGCCGTTGAAATATTTGTCAAACATTACTTTGAAAAGCCGCTGATTGCGGAGCTTCCGGTGCCGATGCAGCCCAGTGTTTTTGATATGTATGTCAACGCAGGTGCCAATGCGATCAAGATCCTGCAAAGCCTGCTGCGCGACATGGGCTATGATCATGTGGTGGTGGACGGCGCACTGGGACCGCAGAGCATCGGTGCCGTGCGTGCGGCAATGCGTGCAGCGCCGGATCATATGGTTGATGCCTATGGGATCGCGCGGCGCAACTACTATTTCCGGCTGGCGGACCGCCGACGGGCCAGCCGCAAATATGCGCGCAACCGGGCAGGCGGCAAGGGTGGATGGATTGTGCGGGCGGAGAAATTCATCGCGCCGCAGTATCATCTGTCGACGACGGCATTTCAGCAAAGGGTGGCGGCATGGGACTGATCGCAGAGATTTTCGCGGGCATCTTTGGTGGCAACCGCAACGTGGTGCGCGAGACAGTAGAAGTGTTTCGCGAAAATGCCGAGGCGGGTGCACAGCGTGGTGCGACCGTACAAACCCAGGCGATGGCGCAATATGGCGCGGAATTTGCCGTGCCACGGCAAGGCGGGTTTGACCGGTTTATGGACGGCGTGAACCGTCTGCCGCGCCCGATGCTGGCGCTGGGTACAATGGGGCTTTTTGTGTCGGCAATGGTCAATCCACTGTGGTTTTCCGAACGGATGCAAGGGATTGCATTGGTGCCGGAACCGCTGTGGTGGCTTTTGGGGGTCATTGTGTCCTTCTACTTTGGTGCACGGCATCAGGCCAAGGCGCAGGATTTTCAACGCGCCATTGTCGGGACAATTTCACGCGTGCCGCAAGTCGTTGAGAATATAGAAAAATTGCGATCCTTGCGTGCGGACAGCGTGAAGGTGGCGGCAACGGGAGAGGACGTGCGGCTGGCGCAATCAAGCCTGCTGCCTGATGCAAATGCCGCCCTTGATGCGTGGCGCCGTCATGCGGCATAGGCGCGCCAAACCCCGCGTGCGACACCTTGCAGCGCTGCCGTCCTGCGGATCTTGATGGCGTAAGACGCACAGGGGGCATATACATGCGGCATGATTACAGAACTCGGACATTTTTCGCTTATTCTCGCCTTCGGCGTCGCGCTGGTTCAAATGGTGGTGCCATTGATTGGCGCGCAAAAACGCTGGCCCGGATGGATGGCCGTGGCGGAGCCTGCGGCGGGGGCGCAATTTGCGCTGATTGCGCTGGCCTTCGGCGCTTTGATGTGGGGTTTCGTCACCTCTGACTTCAGCCTGCGTCTGGTTTATCTCAATAGCCATTCCGCAAAGCCGATGCTCTACAAGATCAGCGGCACCTGGGGCAATCACGAGGGATCGATGTTGCTTTGGGTGCTGATCGTTTCGCTGTTTGGCGCGACGGCGGCGTGGTTTGGTGGCAATCTCCCACCAAGCCTTCGGGCGCGGGTGTTGGCAGTGCAGGCAGCGATCGGGGTGGCGTTTCTGGCATTTATTCTGTTCACGTCCAATCCCTTTGTGCGCCTTGCGGTGCCGCCCTTTGACGGGCGCGATCTGAACCCGCTGTTGCAGGACCCCGGCCTCGCGTTTCATCCGCCGTTTTTGTATCTGGGTTACGTGGGGCTGAGCATGTCGTTCAGCTTTGCGGTTGCGGCCCTGATCGAGGGGCGCGTGGATGCCGCTTGGGGCCGCTGGGTGCGACCCTGGACACTTGCAGCATGGATCTTTCTGACCATCGGGATCTCACTGGGGTCGTGGTGGGCCTATTACGAACTGGGCTGGGGCGGTTTCTGGTTCTGGGACCCGGTTGAGAATGCCTCGTTCATGCCTTGGCTGCTGGCGGCGGCGCTGCTGCATTCGGCCATTGTGGTGGAAAAACGCGAGAGCTTGAAAAGCTGGACGATCCTGCTTGCCATTCTGGCCTTTGGATTTTCGCTGATCGGGACATTCATCGTCCGCTCCGGGTTGCTGACAAGCGTGCATGCCTTTGCCACGGACCCTGAGCGCGGTGTTTTCGTTCTGGCGATTCTTGCGGTGTTCATGGGCGGCGCGCTGATCCTGTTTGCAGTGCGGGCAGGCACGATGGAGGCCAAGGGTGTGTTTGGGCTGGTCAGCCGCGAATCTGCCTTGGTGGTCAATAACCTGCTGTTGGCGGTTGCCTGTTTTGTTGTTTTTGTCGGCACCATGTGGCCGCTTCTGGCCGAGATGTTCTTTGACCGCAAACTAAGCGTCGGGCCGCCGTTCTTTAACGCGGCTTTCACACCCTTCATGATTGCGCTGGGACTGATCATGCCCATCGGCAGCGCGATGCCGTGGAAGCGCGCGCGCATCAGGCGTGCGATTTGGCCGTTGCGGTATGTCTTTTTGTTGGCGCTTGCAGTGGCGGGGCTGGCGTTCACACTTCAGTCCGGGCGCAGTATGTTGGGGCCGGTGGGGCTGTTTGTGGGGGCGTGGCTGATCATGGGCACCGCGGTTGAGCTTTGGGGCCGCGCGCGCAGTGGCGGGGTGGCACGGCTGTTCCGGCTGCCGCGTGCAGATTGGGGCAAGGCCGCAGCCCATGCCGGGCTGGGCGTGACCATTGCAGGCATCGCCGGGCTGACAGCTTGGAGTGTGGATGACATCCGCGTGGCGCAGTTGAACGCGCCGTTTGAGGTGGGCGACTATACCCTGACGTTGACCGATGTCGCGGATGAGCGCGGACCGAATTACCTGTCCACGGTGGCCGAGGTGACGTTGGCGCAAAAGGGACGCGTGATCGCGCAGTTGCGGCCGGAGAAGCGGTTCTATCCGGTGGCGCAGATGCCAACGACAGAGGCCGCGATCCATCAGAATCTGGCAAGGGATGTGTATGTGGTGATCGGCGACGCCCAAACCGGTGGCGGTTGGGCGGTGCGTACCTACATTAAGCCGCTGACCAACTGGATATGGATCGGCTGTGCCATGATGGCGCTTGGCGGATTGCTGAGCCTGAGTGACCGCCGCTTTCGGGTGGCGGCAGGGGCGCGGCGCAGCGCAGATGCGGTGGCAGCGGAATGAAGCGGCTGGCGCTTGTTTTGATGCTGCTGGCAACGCCACTCGCGGCGGTGGAACCCGACGAGATGCTGGCCGATCCGGCGCTGGAAGCGCGCGCGCGATCTTTGTCGCAGGGGCTGCGCTGTCTGGTGTGCCGCAATGAAAGCATCGACGAGAGCAACGCAAGCCTTGCGCGTGACCTGCGGATTTTGCTGCGCGAGCGTCTGGTGGCGGGTGACAGCGACAGCGCGGCGGTGGCGTTCATCGTGGACCGATACGGCGAATATGTGCTGCTGACACCGCGCGCGACCGGGGTGAACTGGCTGCTTTGGGGGGCCGGGCCGCTGATGTTGCTGCTGGCGGGAGGCATCGGTGTGATCTACATCCGCGGGCGTGCGGCGGCGCGTGGTGCAGATGAAACACCACTCAGTTCCGAAGAAGAAACCCGTCTGCGCAAGATACTCGATACCTGACGCGCGGTTTCGCTGGTCACCGATGGTTGCTTTGCTATGACGAGTGCCAAATGTTGCAGGGATGGAAAAGAACATGGAATATCAGACGCTGACCTATGATCTGGCTGACGACGTCGCGGTGATCACGTTGAACCGCGCCGACAAGATGAACGCGTTGACCGCACAGATGCGGGCCGAAATTCCCCATGCAGTGATTGCAGGCGGCAAACAGGCGCGGGTTGTGGTGCTGACAGGCGCGGGGCGTGCATTTTGTTCTGGGCAGGATCTGGGGGATCGCGCGACGGCGGGCTCCATTGATCTGGAACGGACGCTGCGCGATGAATATGCGCCGATGCTGCGTGCCATTTATGAATGTCCTGTCCCTACGATCGCGGCCGTGAATGGCCCGGCGGCGGGGGCAGGTGCGAACCTTGCGCTGGCCGCTGATGTGGTTTTTGCAACTGAATCTGCCTATTTCATGCAGGCGTTCACCCGGATCGGGCTTATTCCGGACGCGGGGGGCACCTATATGCTGCCACGCCAGATGGGCATGGCAAAAGCCATGGGTGCAGCGCTTTTTGCCGACAAGATCAGCGCGCGGCAGGCCGATGACTGGGGTATGATCTGGCAAGCGGTGCCCGATGATCAATTTGATGCGCATTGGCGCGCCAAGGCGGCACATCTGGCCGCCGGACCGACAGCTGCCTATGCAGCGGCAAAGACCGCGATCCGCGCATCCTGGCACAACACGCTTGAAGATCAGCTGTCACTTGAGGCGCAGTCGCAGGGAGCCTGCGGCAAATCACGCGATTTTCAGGAAGGTGTCATGTCCTTCATGGAGAAACGAACGCCGCGTTTTGAGGGACGGTGAGCGGCGCGCCGGTGCGCGGTCAGCGGGACCGTTCGACCAGCACCACATCATCAACACATGGCGCCGGGCCGGAAGCGCGGGCCACCACGGCCACGGCGATGCCATCGGCCATCACGGTATGAACACTGCCTGAAACTTGCGTGATGGTGACCGTTGGGGGTGTCTGGCCTTTATCGTAAACCACTGCGATCTGGTCGCAGGCGTGCAGCGTGTTGCGAACCAACGCACCTTCGGGCGACGACATGCCATGCGCGCCGGTGAGCATCAGGTTGGCCGCTCCATCCCATTGTCGGGCAGGTGTCGCAGTATCAGTGCCCAAGTCGCCACCTTGTTGCCGCGACACGGGGCGGCGTGCAAGTACAGGCGAATGAGGCTTCTTTTTGTACGTTTTGCTCACCCAATTCGCCCCCGGTTGCTCTCAATCAGGAGATTAACGGTTCCGTGATACCCCGGTCAAGCAATAGGGGGTGATTATGAAGGCAGGCGAAACAGTGCCACACTTTTGCCTTGTTTAGCGCGATAGTGTTTCGCTTCGTGCCCATCTCGTTGAAAGTAACGCCCTGGTTGTATGACGTCGGACCGCTTGTGCAGGTCTGCGCCAAGGTGATTCGTTGGCGGGCGCCGAGATCTGTGAGCTATGCTGTGTCATGGTAACGCATCGCCGGAAACTGGTTGTTGCCAGCGCGTCAACGACATCCATCACGGCCACCGGACGCAGAACGCCCCGGCAAAAGCGGGGCGTTCAGGCAAATGCAGTCCGCGATCAGCGGTCTTCGATATCGACATAGGCGCGTTTGGTATCGCCCAGGTACAACTGGCGCGGGCGTCCGATCTTGTTCTGTGGATCGGCGATCATCTCTTTCCACTGCGAAATCCAGCCAACCGTGCGCGACAGCGCAAAGATCGGTGTGAACATCGACGTGGGGAATCCCATCGCCTCAAGAATGATTCCGGAATAGAAATCGACATTCGGGAACAGTTTCTTGTCCGCGAAATACGGATCTTCCAGCGCCTGCTTTTCCAGTTCCTTGGCGACCTGGAGGATCGGGTTGTTTTCAACACCGAGCAGTTCCAGCACCTCGTCGGCGCTTTCCTTCATGACGGTCGCGCGCGGATCGAAGTTTTTATACACGCGGTGGCCGAAACCCATCAGACGGAATGGATCGTTCTTGTCTTTGGCGCGGGCAATGTATTCAGGGATCTTGTCGGGCGTGCCGATTTCCTTGAGCATCTCCAGACAGGCCTGGTTGGCACCGCCATGTGCCGGCCCCCACAGGCAAGCGATACCGGCCGCGATACAGGCAAAGGGGTTCGCCCCGGAGGATGACGCCAACCGCACCGTGGAAGTGGAGGCATTTTGTTCGTGGTCCGCGTGCAGGGTGAAAATCCGGTCCATCGCACGGCTGAGGATCGGATTGACCTCGTATTCCTCGGCGGGCACGGCAAAACACATGCGCAAGAAGTTCGAGGCATAGTCCAGATCGTTGCGCGGATACACGAAGGGCTGACCGACGGTGTATTTATAGGCCATCGCGGCAATTGTCGGCATTTTGGCGATCAGCCGGATGGAGGCCACTTCGCGCTGGTGTTCATCCGAGATGTCGGTGCTGTCGTGGTAAAACGCGCTCATCGCGCCGACAACGCCGACCATGACGGCCATCGGATGCGCATCCCGGCGGAAACCACGGAAGAAATACATCATCTGTTCGTGCAGCATGGTGTGATTGGTCACCAGCGCCTCGAACGCCTCCAGCTCTTTCGGGGCCGGCAGCTCGCCATAAAGCAGCAAATAGCAGACTTCGAGGTAATGCGATTTTTCCGCCAACTCGCCGATCGGATATCCCCGGTGCAGCAACACGCCTTCTTCGCCATCGATAAAGGTGATGGTGCTGTCGCAGGCCGCAGTTGAGGTATAGCCGGGATCATAGGTAAAGACGTCTGCCTGCGCATAAAGCTTGCGGATATCAATCACGTCCGGACCGACGGTGGGTGTCAGGATCGGCAGATCATAGTCTTTGCCGTCGATGGTCAGCGTCGCGGATTTCTTATTGTCGGCCATGAAGTCCCTTCCCGTATGTTGATCGCGGGCTTTTTTCCCGCCGTCTGGACTGCCCGTTTCGGGGGGCGGCCCGGTCAGTTATCTGCGGCAACCTTGAGATGTGGTTAACCCGGTCTCAGGTAGCGGCGTCGCTGAGCCTGGCAAGAGTTTCATCCTGCCCCAGCACCAGCATCATATCAAAAACCGATGGAGTCACAGCGCGCCCCGAAAGGGCTGCACGCAGAGGGCCCGCCAGTTTGCCGAATTTCGTGTCGCGTGCCGTGGCAAAGCGGTTCGTGACGTCTTCCAGCGTTTCTTTGTTCCAGCTAGCATTTTGCAGATGCGGCGTCAATTCCGACAGCATTTCGCGGGCGGCAGAATCAAGCGCCGCTGCGGCTTTACCGTCCGGTTCAATCGGACGGCTGGTCAGGACAAAGTGCGCCTTATCAATTAGTTCAGGCAATGTCTTCGCGCGTTCCTTGATGCAATACATCGCCCGCTCCAACCCGGTTGACTGCACGGCAGTCAGGGCAGGTTGGCCGCTGGCGGCAAGAAATTCCACGACTTCGTGCCGCAATGCAGCATCACCCGTTGCGGCAATGTGCTGACCACAGATGTTCTCAAGCTTCTTGAGGTCGAATTGCGCCGGGCTTTTGCGGATTCCGTCGATATCGAACCATTCGCGCGCCTGCGCATCGGTAAAGAATTCATCGTCACCATGGCTCCAGCCCAGCCGCGCGAGGTAGTTGCGCATCCCGGCCGCCGGATATCCCATCAGCTGATATTCCTGCGCGCCCAAGGCACCGTGGCGTTTGCTCAGCTTTTTGCCGTCTGGCCCGTGTATTAGCGGGATATGCGCCCAGACGGGCACGTGCCAGCCCATGCCGTGATAGATCATCATCTGCCGGGCCGCGTTATTGAGGTGATCGTCGCCGCGGATCACATGGGTGACGCCCATGTCGTGATCGTCCACCACCACGGCCAGCATATATACCGGTGTGCCATCGGATCGCAGCAAGACCATATCATCAAGCTGATCGTTGCGGATCGTCACATCACCCTGCACGACGTCACGGATCACGGTATCCCCGGTCAGCGGCGCACGAATGCGGATCACAAAGGGCGCGTCGGGGTGGCTGGCATCGGGTGCATCGCGCCAGGGCGAGCGGTACATCGTGCTGCGCCCCTCGGCACGGGCGGTTTCGCGAAAGTTCTCAATCTCTTCCTGCGTTGCAAAACATTTATACGCAGCTCCCTTGGCCAGCAGTTCATGCGCCACGCCAGCATGGCGCGGCCCGTTGTCGAACTGGCTCACGATTTCGCCGTCGTGGTCCAGACCCAGCCACGCCATGCCCTGCAAAATCGCCGCAGTTGCTTCGGGGGTAGAACGGGCGCGGTCCGTATCCTCAATCCGCAGCAGGAATTTACCGCCCCGGCCACGGGCATAAAGCCAGTTGAACAACGCTGTGCGCGCGCCTCCGATATGCAGAAAACCTGTGGGCGACGGGGCAAATCGGGTGACGACGGGACCAGTATCGCGATTAGTATCGGGGGTTGCGGTCATGGGCGGAAAATACCTTTTGTTATGTCTTGCGCGCCGAAATGGGTCTGCGGGTTTGCGCGGTGTTAACCACTTGCTAACCATGCGGGCCCTAGGCTTTGTGGCCTGTTTATCCAGTGCGGGGAACGGGAGCAAGTATGCCACAGTTGCGCGACCTGATGCTGCGTCAGCGGGGTCACCTGTTCGGCTGGGTGCCGGTTTTTCTGGCGGTGGGAATCGGGTGTTATTTCTCAGTGCAGACAGAGCCGTCGGTGCGGTTCTTGATGGGTGTCGCTGGCTGTGTCGCGATCTGTTTTATGTTTGCAATCAAGGCGTCCGAGGTAATCGCACCGCTTGCCATGGCCTGCGCGCTGATCGCCGCTGGTTTCGTGCTGGCGGCGGTGCGGTCGCATGCTGTGGCGGAGCCGGTGCTGGGCTGGCGATACTATGGCCCGGTGGAAGGGCGGGTGGTGGCAATGGACCGCAGTCAGTCTGACGCGTTGCGACTTACGCTGGACCGTGTGCGGCTGAACCGGGTGCCGCCGCACCGCACGCCGGACCGCGTGCGCGTCTCACTGCTTGGCAAGGGGGCGGCCGGAATCGCACCGGCGCCCGGCCTGCGGGTCATGACCACAGCGCATTTGTCGCCGCCCAGCGGACCGGTGGAGCCGGGAGGTTTTGATTTTCAACGCCATGCCTGGTTTGCGCGCCTGGGGGCCGTCGGCTATGCCCGCATACCTCTGATGGGGGTCGCTCCGGCGGTGGAAGGGCATGCCGGGCTGGCGGTGTTTCGCATCCGCATGGCGGCTGCGGCGCGCATCCGTGACGTTCTGCCGGGTGACATCGGTGGATTGGCAGCAGCGATTACCACAGGGGACCGCAGCGCAATCAGCCAGGACACGCTGACCGTGCTGCGGATCAGCAATCTTGCGCATCTTCTGGCAATTTCAGGGCTGCATATGGGCCTGCTCACGGCGGTGGTTTTTGGCGCGTTGCGTGTTGGATTGGCGCTGGTGCCGCACACGGCGCTGCATTGGCCCACACGTGCGGTCGCGGCGGGGGGCGCGCTGGTGGCGGCGTCTGGCTATCTGATGCTGTCGGGGGCCAGCGTTTCAACTGAGCGGGCTTTTGTCATGGTGGCCGTGGCATTAGGCGCGCTGATGATCGGGCGCCGGGCGATATCGCTGCGCGCGGTGGCAATTGCGGCGACCATTGTGCTGATCCTGCGGCCAGAGGCATTGATGGGGCCGGGGTTTCAGATGTCTTTCGCGGCCACCACAGCACTTGTCGCGGTGTTCGGATGGTTGCGCGACAGCGGCCTGCCGCTTGGGCCGCGCTGGATCCGGCCTGCGGTCGCGGTTACCATCTCTTCGGCCGTGGCGGGGGCTGCGACTGCGCCGATCGCGGCGGCGCATTTCAATGCCATTGCCCATTACGGGTTAATCGCGAACCTGTCCTCTGTGCCGCTGATGGGGGCGCTGGTTATGCCCGCAGCCGTGCTGGCGTTGGTGCTGTCGCCGCTCGGGCTCGAAGCGCTGGGACTTTCGCTGATGGGTCTTGGTCTGCGCTGGATCGTGTGGGTCGCGCAGACGGTTGCAGGCTGGGAAGGGGCGCGCGGGTTTGTACCGGGGCCAAGCGGTGCAGTTCTGCCGCTGATCACGCTGGGATTCTTATTCGTCATCCTGTGGCAGGGACGTCTGCGTTGGGGTGGTGTGGTTGCGGTGGTGGCAGGTTTCATGCTGTGGCACGTGGCGCAGCGGCCAGCACTGCTGATTGCTGACACCGGGACGCTGGTTGGGGTTATGACACCGCAGGGTCGCGCGCTGAGCAAGGCAAAGGGGGCGGGATTCGTCGCGCGGAACTGGCTGGAAACAGACGGTGACGGCGCGGCCCAGCCTGTTGCCGCCGCCAGATGGCGTGGCAGACTGCCGGGGGCGGGTAAGGTGCAGGTGCTGCATCTGTCCGGCAAGCGCGCGGTGGCAGGGTTTACGGGCTGTGATCCGGGGGGCATCGTTGTGGCGTCGGTCGAGTTTGCCGCTGTCAATGCGCCGGATTGCGAGGTGTTCGACCCGGCGCGCCTGAAACAAACCGGGGCCATCGCGATTTACCGCGAAGCACAGAATTGGCGTATGATCACGGCCCGCGCTCTTGCGGGTGAGCGGCTTTGGACAAACTGGCCCAAACCTGAGGCGGATCAGTAGGTGCGGATCAGACCCACGAGACGGCCCTGTACCTTGACCTGATCGGCGGGATAAACCCGCGTTTCAAATGCTGGATTGGCCGCTTCCAGTGCGATGGAGGAGCCTTGCCGCTTGAACCGCTTCAGTGTCGCTTCGTGATCTTCGACCAGTGCCACCACAATATCGCCATTCTCGGCAACGGAAGATTCGCGGATTACCACAACATCGCCATCGTTGATCCCGGCGTCGATCATCGAATCGCCTTTGACTTCAAGGGCATAATGCTCTGCCCGGCCGCTGATCATCGACCCCGGAACCGATACGGAATGAGACATCTGGCTGATTGCCTCGATCGGGACACCTGCGGCAATCCGGCCCATCATCGGCAGCGAAAAAGCATCGCCCGATTCAAGCGCCATGGCACGCGAAGGCGGTGGCGTGGCAGGTTTGTCGCCCTCGATCACACGGGGGGCAAATCCGGGATGCGGCGCACCGCCAAGGCTTTCGGGCAGTTTCACGACCTCAATGGCGCGGGCGCGGTGGGGCAGGCGCGCGATGAATCCGCGTTCCTCCAGCGCAGTGATCAGCCGGTGGATGCCCGATTTGGACCGCAGGTCCAGCGCCATTTTCATTTCGTCAAAACTCGGCGGGACGCCGTCGCGCTGCACACGCTTGTGAATGAACGCCAGCAGATCGAGTTGTTTTTTGGTCAGCATGCCCGGTTCCCTATGCGATGGTTAGGCTTTGTTCTAGGGATGTTCATGTTTTGTGTCAACTGGTTCAGATCCGGATATAGTTCAAAGTGTCTCCGATCCGCCGCGCCGGATCGTGTGCCGGACGCACCAGCAGCGCCTCCGCGCGGGCAAGGACACTCAGCAGCGACGAATCCTGACGGTCCTCGGGGATGATCGTGCCATCGCACAGGCGCGCCCGCATATAATGGGCGCGGGGGCCGTTCGCGGGTAAATCCACGCCAAGCGGTGCTGTTTGCATCGGGGCCGCCGCAGCACCAAGCCCAAGCATCTTGCGCAGGACGGGGGCTACGAAAACCGTGCCACAGACCATCGCGGAGACGGGATTGCCTGGCAGACCGATCATAACGGCCGTGCCAAGCCGCCCGGCCATCAAGGGCTTGCCCGGCTGCATTGCTACTTTGTAAAAGGACTGTTCCATCCCAAGTTTTTCAGCCACCGGCGCGACCAGATCACGATCACCGACAGAGGCCCCGCCGATGGTCACGATCAGATCGGCGTCCGCGGCCAGCGCAAAGGCCTGCATCAAGGCGCTTTCGGTATCGCGTGCGATAGGCAAAAGGCGCGCGACGGCACCCATCTGTTCGATCATCGCGGCAAGGCCATAACTGTTGGACGCGATAATCTGATCCGGACCGGGGTCTTCGCCGGGCTGTACCAATTCGTCCCCGGTGGCCAAAATGGCGACCTGCGGACACCGCGTCACGGGCACGGAGGCAATGTTCATCGCGGCCAGAAGGGCAATATCGGCGGGGCGCAGGCGGATGCCGCCCTCAATGGTTGCGCCTGCCTCAAAATCACCGGCCATTGGGCGAATATTATCTTTTGTCTCAAGACGATGACCCAAAGTGATCAGATCGCCGCGGCGTGTCACGTCCTCTTGGATGACAACGCAATCGGCGCCTTTTGGAACGGGTGCGCCGGTAAAGATGCGCACCGCTTGTCCGGCGCGCAGATCCCCGGTGAAGCGATGGCCCGCCGCCGCTTCGCCTATGACCTTGAACATCGCGTCCGGTTCCACCTCGGCGCGGCGCAGGGCGTATCCGTCCATGGATGACGCGGCAAAGGGCGGCTGGCTGCGGCGCGCCTGCACGTCGCGCGCCAGCACACGCCCGGCAGCGTCACGCAGGGGAACGTGCTCCACCTCCAATTGCGATACCAGCGCAAAAAGAGCGTCAAGGGCCTCTTCAACGGAAATCATGGCGCTTCGTAACAGCCTGATTTTCCGCCATCTTTCAAAACCACCCGCAGCCCTCCGATTTCCATTGCGCGGTCGACGGACTTGGCCATGTCATAGACAGTCAGCGCTGCAACCGACGCGGCGGTCAGCGCTTCCATTTCTACGCCGGTCTGGCCCGTGGTGCGTACCGTTGCGGTGATGCGGATGCCGGGCAGGTCGGCGTCAGGCACCAATTCCACAGCGACACGGGTAATCGGCAGCGGATGGCACAGCGGAATTAACTCCGATGTGCGTTTGGCCGCCATGATCCCCGCGAGCCTCGCAACGCCCAGCACGTCACCCTTCTTGGCACGGCCTTCTGTAATTATTTCAAGTGTTTGAGGCAGCATCTTTATGTGACTTTCAGCCGTTGCAATACGGTCAGTCACCGCTTTATCACTGACATCGACCATATGGGCGTCGCCCTTGGCGTCAAAATGCGTGAGCGGCATTACATGCCTCCCGCCGTCAGCGGACTGGCCAACAATTCACGGGTTGCTGCGGCAACATCGTGCTGCCGCATCAGGCTTTCTCCGATCAGGAACACACGCGCGCCATACATCGCGATGTCGGCAAGATCCTGCGGTGTGCTCAATCCGGACTCCGATACGATGATCCGGTCCGGCGGCACCAGCTTGGCCAATTTGCGTGTCACATCAAGAGATGTCTCGAAGGTATTGAGATTGCGATTGTTTATGCCAATCAATCGGCTTTGCAACAAAGCTGCGCGTTCCAATTCGGCAGCGTCGTGAACCTCGATCAGCGCGTCCATGTCCCAATCCCGTGCAGCGGCCTCAAGCTCTTGCGCCTGCGCATCGCTGACAGAGGCAAGAATGATCAGGATGCAGTCAGCCCCAAGGCTGCGTGCCTCCGCAACCTGATAGGGGTCATAAAGAAAATCCTTGCGCAGCACCGGCAGCGTGCAGGCGGCGCGGGCGTCGGTAAGAAACCGTTTCGCGCCCTGAAAACTTGGCGTGTCTGTCAGCACCGAAAGACAGGTCGCGCCGCCATCGGCATAGGCGGTGGCAAGCGTTGCTGGATCAAAGTCTGTGCGGATCAACCCTTTGGATGGACTGGCCTTCTTGATCTCGGCGATCAGCCCATAACCTTCGCGCGACGCATCGAAAAGCGCATCGGCAAAGGGACGCACGGGCGGCGCGGCCTGTGCCGCGGCCTCAACCGATGCCAGCGGTTTGGCGGCCTTGTCGGCGGCGATTTCTTCAAGCTTGTAGGCTTTGATCTTGTCGAGAATGGTTTGCGTCATTGGGACACTCGCAGGTCAGGGGCTTGTCCAGTTTATGGCGGGCAAGTTCTGTGCCTGCAACCACCCATTGACCCGGCTGAAGGGACGCGCGCCAAAGAATCCGCGACGCGCGGACAAAGGCGAGGGGTGTGCCGTCTCGATTTTCAGGTTTGTCTGCGGATCGACATCGGCCGCCGCCTTTTGTGCGGCAGCGCCCCACAGCAGATAGGCGCGCGGGCGGTCGGACAACCGGTGCAGGATCTGTGCGGTCAGGCTTTGCCAGCCGATGCCACGGTGTCCGCCCGCATCCGCGGCAGGCACAGTCAACACGGTGTTGAGCAAAAGCACCCCCTGATCGGCCCAAAACCGCAGATCGGCGTGCGGCGGAGCGGCACCCAGATCATCTTGCATCTCTTTGAAAATATTGGATAATGAGCGGGGAAGGGGGCGCGTGTCTGCCGCGGCAGAAAAGGCAAAGCCGTGGGCATGACCGGGTGTGGGGTATGGATCCTGGCCCAGAATTACCACACGGGTTGCATCAGGCTGGGTCCGGACAAGCGCGGCAAAGCGCTGTGCCTTTGGCGGCAGGATGATGCGTTCGTCCACATCCAACAGGGCCTCGATGGCAGGCAGGTCGTCTTGAAAAAACGGCAACGTCGCCCAATCGCCCAATGCGGCGCGTTGGTCTGGTGTCATTTCTTTTGACTGGCAACAGCCACCAGACGGACCTTTTCGCGGGCGGCACCGCCATCGATGCTTTCGCGTGCCATCGCAACGCCGGTCTTCAGATCGGTTGCCGCCTCTGCCACCACAAGGGCCGCGGCGGCGTTCAACAAAACCGCGTCGCGGTATGCGGACGCCTTTCCATCCAGCAAAGCACTGAAGTCTCGTGCATTTTCTTCAGGCGTGCCGCCGACTATGCCCTCAAACGGG
>JAGXHC010000252.1 GCA_024636405.1 Sulfitobacter sp.
ATCCGCTCCCATCTCGGAGGTCACCTTGGCATAAAGTCCAATCGCCACGCCCGCGATGCCCGCAATCCCGGATCCAAGCCCGAAAGTCAGCATATTGATGCGGTCGGGGTTGATGCCCATGCTGGCGGCCATGCCGGGGTTTTGGGTCACGGCGCGGACCTCGAGCCCCAGCCGGGTACGTTTGAGCACGAAAAGGATCAGCCCCAGAAACAGCAGCGCCAGCACGAAGATCGCGATGCGGATATAGCTGATCTGGATCACATCCGAGAATACCAGTGCCCCGTCCAGCCAGCCGGGCGATGTCAAAGGGCGTGCCTGCGTGCCAAAGATATTCTTGGCCAATTGTTGCAGGGCGACTGAAATCCCGAAGGTGGCCAGCAATGTCTCTAGCGGGCGGTGATAGAGGTGCCTGATCACCAACCGTTCCATGGCAACGCCTGCGGCAAAAGTGACAGCGAATGCCAGCGGCAAAGCGATGATGATCGACACTGTGTAGTCGGGAACGAATTGCTGGACCACATAGCCGGTATAGGCACCCATCATAATGAATTCGCCATGGGCCATGTTGATCACGCCCATAACGCCAAAGGTGATTGCAAGCCCGATGGCCGCAAGAAAGTAGATCGACGCGAGCGACAGGGCATCCAAGGTCAGATCAACGGTTTGCGCTGCACCTACACGGATTTCGATACTATCAAGTGCGGCCTGTGCTGCATCTGTGAAGGCTGCATTGTCCTCGTCGTAAATCTCAAAGAACGTATGCGCCTCGACCGCTGCAATCTGTGCGGCTTGTGTAACCAAAGGCGGCACCACACCGTTGCTGGCAAGCACTGCATAAGCCGCTTCGCGCATCGGCTGACTGTCCAAACGCGCCGTCGCTATATCGCCCACTTTGCCGCCAACGACATTCGCAGCCAGCGCATCGCGTATCGCAGCGGGTGGAACCAAGGGCGGGGCAAGCTTTGCCTCGACCAGTTGGGCATAAGCATCGTTTTGCGACAGATCACTGCCGACCTTGAGGATTCGAGCAACATTGCCCGCAGGTGCCGCAGCAGAGACGCCGGTTTTGACGGATAAAAGTTGGTTCAGTACGGCGCGTGCCTCGATCGAGGTGTCTTTGGACAGCGACTTGATTGCACTGATCTTGTCACCTGGGTCTGGGGCAAAACTGGCGGACAGGAAATTCGCCAACTGGATTTTGCGGGCTTTGAGACCTGCGTCGGGTTCGGCAACGATGGATGCCAGCAGCGGCTCAAGCTGACTTTCGTCGGGTCTGCGGGCAATTGCTTCGACCGCCATCGTGCGGCGCGCCAGATCGGGATCCGTCAATTGGAACTGCACCAGCGCAGTGCCAATCAAGCGGCGCACACCACCATTCGGCTTGAGCTGGCTAAACCCGGATTTTGGCGCTGTCGTCTCTGCCGCGCTGTCGATATCGCGCAAGCGCAGATCATCGCCTGCCTCGGTTGCAAAAAAGAAAGCGCCATCGGCGTTGCGCTGCCACACACCCTTGTCTTGCCATTGCTCAAGAAAATCAATGACCTGCGGTGCACCGGACGCGATAAGATCATCCAATGCCACAGACACGCTGCTGCGCGATGGGCTGGCAAACTCTTTGGCATGGGTCTGCAATACGGGCTGCAAGTCTTGCGCCTGCGCCACACCCGCGACGCCGAGCCAAACAATAAGGGTCAAGAAACGGCGCAGCATGGCAAACCTTCAATCAATAGACAGACGGGCGCGAGGGGATATCCCCGCGCCCGCCCTTGGTGTTTAGTAGTTGGATGTCAGCTGAACGCAGGTCGACGTTTCAGTGTTGTACATACCGCACTCCAGATCTTTCCAATCCGACGTCAGCACAGCGCTTTCGGGCAGGAAATCTGTCCATGCGTCGCCCGGAACCGGCTCGGTCTGGCTGATGATATCGAACTGGCCGTTGGCGGTGATCTCGCCGATCAAAACCGGCTTGGTCAGGTGGTGGTTTGGCAACATTTCCGCCATGCCGCCTGTCAGGTTTGGAAAGGTCTGGCCGTACATTGCGCTGCGCACGGCATCCACATCGGTTGTGCCTGCTGCTGTCACCGCGTTCACCCACATGTTGAAGCCGATGTAATGCGCTTCCATCGGGTCATTGGTCACGCGTGCATCGTCGCCGATGAAGGCTTTCCAAGCAGCGATGAATTCGGCGTTTTCAGGTGTGTCAGCGGACATGAAATAGTTCCACGCGGCCAGGTGACCGACCAGGTTGGACGTATCCAGACCAGACAGTTCTTCTTCACCGACCGAAAACGCAACAACGGGTATATCGTCAGCCGAGACGTCAGCAGCGGCCAGTTCTTTGTAAACACCGATGTTGGCATCGCCGTTGATGGTGGAAATCACGCCAACCTGCTTGCCGTCCGCGCCCAAGCCAACCACATCGCCCACGATCGTCGCCCAGTCAGAGTGACCAAACGGCGTGTAGTTCACAAAGATGTCCTCTTCGGCGATGCCCTTGGACATCAGATAGGACTGCAAGATGTTGTTTGTGGTGCGGGGGTAGACATAATCCGTGCCAAGCAACGCAAATTTCTCGACGCCCAGTTCTTCAAGATAGTAATCAACTGCGGGGATCGCCTGCTGGTTCGGTGCGGCACCGGTGTAGAAAACGTTTTTCGACGATTCCTCGCCCTCGTATTGGACCGGGTAGAACATCAGGCCGTTCAGCTCTTCCAACACCGGCAAAACGGATTTGCGCGACACGGATGTCCAAGATCCAAAGATCACATCGACTTCGTTGACGGTCAGCAGCTCGCGGCCTTTTTCCGCAAACAACGGCCAATCAGAGGCCGGATCGACAACGACCGCTTCGATCTGGCAGCCCAACAGGCCGCCCTTTTTGTTCTGCGCATCCACCAGCATCAGCATGGTGTCTTTCAGCGTCGTCTCGGAAATCGCCATGGTGCCGGACAGCGAGTGCAGCACGCCCACTTTGATCGGATCAGCGCAGTCTTGTGCCATCGCAATGGACGTAGAGCCCAGAAGGGCCGCTGTCGCGCAAACAGCAAATTTATTCAAATACTTCATATTGTATCCCCTGTTTTTGCTGTGCGCTTTGGTGCGTGAAATGCACTTTCGCGAAAGCCCTGAACATTATATCTAGGGATCACAGCAGTCATGTTGTTGTCGTCGCGCGGGGGGAGGTATCTGCCAGGATAGCCCACCGTGCGGCGATTTTGCCTTTCTCGGCATGTGCTGAATATGTGAAGGTTCAGAACAAACTAGCCAGCCAAATGAGATCACGCAGGGTCAGCTTGGGTAAAAGCGCCCATTAAACTGGCATCACGATGCAAAAACGCCCAATTCTGCATCGCAGCGTAGACATATCACAAGAGCGCGAGCCGCCGGTTTCTGGTCCGGCACAGGTCCATTAACCCGTCATTCAGGTTTTTCGAGACTGCAACAAAAACCAGCGAATCCCTATTGCCGAGCATTCTGTATGCCCGCGTGCGGTAGGGCTGACGGGGGTTGTCCTTAACTGTTGCGCCGTACCCGCGCGCCGCTTTTATCTGCAAACGCTGCAAGCCGGGCGCGCGCATCAGGTTGGGTGTTGACCACGCCCGCCACCACAGCCTCGGCATAGGCGGCATCCATTGCCGACATATTCTGCATGTGGCTGACTGCCGAACATATCGCGAAATTTGACAGGGGCAGGTTACGGGCGGTCTTGCGCGCCAGTTCCATCGCCGCATCATAGGTGGACCCTTCGACGCAATATTGCGCCAGACCCACATCCATCGCCTCTTGGCCCTGATAGACGCGACCGGTCAGCATCATATCGATCATGCGCGACTTGCCCACCAGATCGGTCACGCGGATTGTGGCACCTCCGCCTGTGAAAAGACCACGCTGGCCTTCGGGCAAGGCAAAATACGTCGTCTCGTTCATCACGCGCACATGGGCCGAGCTGGCAAGCTCAAGCCCACCGCCAACAACAGCGCCCTGCAAGGCTGCAATGATCGGCACCCCGCCGTATTCCATCTTGTTGAACGCCTCGTGCCAGCGCAGACAGACATGCATGAAATCCGCAGGGCTGCGGTCTTCATCGTGGTGTTCGATCAGATCAAGACCCGCACAAAAGTGATCCCCCGCCCCAGCCAGAACGACCGCCCGAACACCGGCACGCGGTGCGACCGAAAAGAAATCAACCAGTTCTTCGATGGTGGCGATGTCCAGCGCATTGCGCTTTGCGGCGCGGTTCAAAGTGACAACCCAGACCCCGTCATCATGGTCTTTAACATCCAGATTGGTGAATCGGGAGCTGTCAATTTGCAGGGGCATCATGGGGTCCTTTAGTGTCTTTTGTGACCGTCGATTGGTCAGCATTGTTTAAACTTCATCCCTCCCTAATTCGAATTTGCCTTACCGTCTATCGCTTCAAGGTCGACAACCCTGCATCAAGGACCCTGCCGCTTTGATGCCCGTCGCTGTGGAAAACAAAATCATCTGTTGCAACCGGCCATGAAACATCCATATAACATCCATATGGATGGAGAAACGAGATGAGCAACGTCAGACAGCTTCGGGACAAGATGCCTGAAAACGAAAAGATCACGATCAACCTTGGTTTTGTTGATCTTGGCAGAATAGACCTGCTGGTCCACGAGGGGTTCTATTCGAACCGAAGTGATTTCATCCGGACCGCCATCCGCAACCAGTTGGACCACCAATCTGCTACGGTTGCCCAGTCAATCGAGCGGCACACGATGGAACTGGGTCTGCGCGACTACAGCCTCGCAGATCTGACGGCTGTGAGGGAGGCGAATGAAATATTGCACATCAAGGTCGTGGGGCTTGCCCGTATCGCCAGCGACGTAACGCCCGAACTGGCGCTGGAAACCATCGGATCGATCAACGTGCTGGGCGCATTGCAAGCCAGTGCCGAGGTCAAGAAAGCCCTTGGCACGCGTATCAGCTAGCCCTGACATACTCCCATTAAGGACAGTGAAATGAAAAATGACTTTGCATCGGCCATGCGCCGGGCCACCCAGCTTGTGCGCGCGGGAAATCCGTCAGATGCGACGGAAATCATCCAAGCGACGCTTGGTGCGGCGGGTTTGTCCAAGCACAATGCGCCACTGGAAGACAGCCCCGCGACACTGCACCGATCCAAAATCGGGCGCAGCTTGCGCAACACGCTTGCCGGACTTGCGGCAAGGTCGAACACGCCCGAAGCGCGCGGGGCGGACGCCACAGACCCTGATTTGCCGCATGGTGCCCGCTTTGACCGCGGCAAATTCACCTGTGCAGCAGGCAGCCGCGCATACCACCTTTATATCCCCGATCTAAAGGGGGCGCAGCCTGCAGGATTGATCCTGATGTTGCACGGCTGCACCCAAACGCCCATCGATTTTGCAAAGGGCACAGGCATGAACCAGCTCGCTGATGCGCACGGGCTTATCGTGGTCTATCCGGCGCAATCACGCAGGGCGAACATGCAATCATGCTGGAACTGGTTCACCCCCGCCGACCAGATGCGCGACGCGGGCGAGCCTGCCATTTTGGCCGGGCTTGTCCGCCAGATACAGCGCGCCCATGATGTACCTGAAGGGCGCAGCTTTGTCGCAGGGCTGTCTGCGGGGGCCGCCATGGCGGTGATCATGGGGCGCACCTATCCTGAGACGTTTGCCGCAGTCGGGGCGCATTCCGGCCTGCCCTACAAGTCGGCCCACGACATGCGCTCTGCCTTTGCGACGATGGGTGCCACGGGGCCGTCCTCGACAAATGCGGTGCCTCACCCGACGATCATCTTTCATGGTGACGCCGACCAGACAGTCCATGCCAGAAATGGCCAGCGCATCGCGAACGATGCCGCCGTCCCCGGCCCGCAAATGCTTGAGGACGGCATGACGGCGGGGCGGAAATTCACCCGAAGCACAGCTCTTTCGCCGTCAGGTGGTGCGGTAGTGGAACATTGGACGATCACGGGTCTTGGGCATGCGTGGTCCGGCGGCAACAAGGCCGGTTCATATACCGACCCAACCGGCCCCGATGCGAGCGCCGAAATGGTGCGGTTTTTCCTTGATCTGCCTTTGAAAGATGCATGACATGACGCAGGCCCCCAAGGTTTGACACCGTCAGCGCAGCAAGCCCAAACCGCGCCCCTTGCCAAGCGGCCTTGCAAAACCGAAGGGGCAGGATGCCGCCCAAATCGGCCAACGGCTGCCGATAGCCGATGCAGGCAATTGCCGTGCTGCAAAACGAACGCTATTGAACTTTCATGAAGTTTTTACTGCCACTCCTCCTGGGTTTATCGACTGCCACAACGGTGGTCGCACACCCGCATGTATTCATCGATACCGGCCTCGAACTGATCGTGGACGAAAGCGGCCAGTTGACCCATGTGCGCGTCATTTGGGAATACGATGACCTCTATTCGCTTTTGATCACCGAAGACATGGCGCTGGACCCTGATGGGGACGGGGTGCTGACCCCGGACGAGATTGCCAAGCTTACCGGTTTTGACATGCAATGGATCGACGGGTTTAACGGCGATCTTGTGATTGAAAACAAGGACGGTCTTGTTGCGCTGTCAGGGCCGCAAGAGCCTACCGCGAGCTTTGACAACGGGCGCATTACCACCACCCATCTAAGGGCGCTCGAACAGCCCTTGCCCCCCGGTGAAACCGCAGCGATCAAACCCTATGATGCGACCTATTATACCGCCTACGAGATCACGCGGCCTGTTGACGTGATCGGGGACGTTGCCTGCAAAACTGAGGTGCAAGTCCCGGACGTGTCGGCAGGATTGATGGCATTGCAACAGGAACTTGCGATGCTCGACCCCCAGATGGACCCGTCTGATGCCGGATTGCCTGAAATCGGTGCGCAGATGGCCAGCACTGTGATTGTTACATGCGGCGGCTCGTAGCGCTGGCGGCCGTTGCCGTTCTGCTTGGCCTGATCGCGCTATGGTGGACCGGCGGTTTCGACCGCATCGCCTATTGGGCAGCGGGTCAGCAACGGGCCTTTCAAAACACCATCGCCGGTGCCTTGCGTGCTGCACGGGCAAATCAGACCGGGGCCGTCATGACGCTGCTTTCAGCTTGCTTTGCCTACGGGGTGGTTCATGCCGCCGGACCGGGGCACGGCAAAGTGCTGATCGGCGGCTATGGCATGGCAAAGGCCGTGTCAAAGCGCAAGCTGGCCCTGATTGCGTTGGCGTCCTCGCTCGGGCAGGCCCTGACGGCGATTGCGCTGGTGTATGCTGGTGTCACCTTGCTTGATCTTGGGCGCGACACCATGATCGGCTTGACCGAGACGGTCATGGCCGCAGTCAGCTACGGTGCGATTGCGCTGGTCGGGCTTTGGCTGGTCTGGCGCGGGCTGCGCCATTTGCGGCCCACCCCGCAACACGCCCATGAAGCATCCGTTTGCGAAAGCTGCGGCCACGCGCACGGGCCGACGCTTGGCGACATTCAAAATGCGACGACGCTGCGCGAAACTCTTGCTTTGATCGCAAGCATCGCCGTGCGCCCCTGCACTGGCGCGCTGTTTGTTCTGATCATTACCTGGCAAATGGGCATCGCCATGCTTGGGGTTGCTGGCGCGGTTGCGATGGCTTTGGGAACGGCGGTGATCACGATTGCAGCGGGTCTGGGCGCAGGTATCTTGCGCAGTGGCATGCTGGCTGGGGTCGTCACCTCTGGCCGCGCGGTCTTGCTGGGTGCCATGGTGGAAATCGCGGCGGGCGGCGTGGTGGCAGTGTTGGCGACCGGGCTGCTTTTGCGCGCGCTTTAGCATTGCGCTGACGACGCGGCGATGAACACGAGGGGTGAATGGGTTTGCTTTCAGTCCGCCGGCGTATAACAATGCAGACATTCAAATCTCTGGTCCTATTCAAGGCCGATACGCTTGCTTACAGTCCCTTTTTCCTTGCCTGTCCTGTGCCGCGGCATGATCAATCCCTCCTTGGTTCCAGTATGGCTTGGCCACTGGATGCGTCCTTATGGACACGATGTCGTTTCGCTGACCTATATCCCCAAGGGAAGTCGGGCCGCCCCACGGCATAAGTTCGCCCGCACCTTTGAAGCTGGCACATGAAAATGCTGATGCAAAGCGGGCTGGTACTGCGCCAAGTTCCCCTGCCCCGTCTGATCGCACTTGGCGGGGCGATGGTCGCTATGAGCCTGACCGAAGGGGTCGGCTTGGTCTTGCTGGTTCCCATACTGGAATTGCTGTCACAAGGAACATCACAGAGCATGATCTCTCAGGTGATGGCGCGCGGGACCGCTTGGCTGGGTTTGCCTTTGAACCTTGGCACGTTGGTATCCTTGTTTGTGGTGCTTGTCGGTGTGCGGTCTGCCTTGCAGGTGATGCGGGATCGTTTGGCGTTTTCGGTACATGCACTGGCCATCGACAAACTGCGCCTTACCTGCCTTCGCGGCCTGATGGAGGCCCGCTGGCACTGGCTGGTAAACCGGAAACGGTCTGATCACGCAGCGTTGGTGACCTTGGAAATCAGTCGGATCGGCGGCGGCATACAGGCGCTGGTGTCCCTTGTCGCGACGACGGTCGGGCTGGCTGCGTATATGATCGCGGCCTTTGCTATTTCTCCCGCCATGTCGGCCCTCACCTTGGCAACGGGCATGGTGATCTATCTGTCGCTGTACCGGGTCCGGCGGCGCGCGGTTTTGCTGGGATCGGATCTGCTGACTGCCAACAAATCACTCATGGCGACTGTCGAACGCAGCCTTTGGGGGCTGAAACTGGCCAAGATTCTCGGCACCGAAGAACGGCATCTGACCGATCTTCATGATACGATGGCATCAGTGCGTAAGACGCAACTGACCTTCAATTTCTCAAACGCCTTGGCGCGGGCCTTTTGGCAGTTTCTCGGGGCGGCCTTGCTGGGCGTTTATGTGATGGCTGGGGTCTATTGGCTGAAAGTGGACATGCCGGTTCTGATCGCGCTGGTCTTTGCCTTCTCACGGATGTTGCCCGGCCTTATGGCGGTGCAACAATCGGTCAACCAATGGCTTCACACCGCGCCCCTTATCGACCACGTTCAGCAATTCCTTGACGAAAGCCTACTCGCCGCAGACCGTCCGATCGGAACGTCCGAACCCTTCCGCGATATCCACGATGCGGTGCGCCTTGATCATGTCACGCTGGCCTATGACAGCCGTCCCGAACCCTCTGTCAAAGATGTATCCTTGGTCATTCCCGCGCGCGCGACGACAGCGATCATCGGAGCCTCAGGGGCGGGTAAATCCACGCTTGCCGACATTCTTGTGGGCCTTCTTGGTCCTGATACAGGAACACTCAGGGTGGATGATATGGTGATTGGCCCCGAACAGCAGCGCAACTGGATGCGGTCCGTTGCCTATATCCCGCAGGATGTGACGCTCTATCACGACACCGTAAGACGCAATTTGTTATGGGGTGCGCCCGAAGCGACGGATGCGGAAATCCATGCGGCTTTGGCACGCTCGGCGGCGGAGTTTGTTCATGATCTGCCAAACGGATTGGACACGATCGTTGGCGATGGCGGGGCATTGCTGTCAGGCGGCGAACGTCAGCGCCTCGCGATTGCACGTGCTTTGTTGCGCAAAGTGCCGATGTTGGTGCTGGATGAGGCGACAAGCGCGCTTGACGTCGAAAACGAGTCGCGCATTTACGACGCGCTTGCAGGACTGCACGGAGAGCTTACCATCGTGATGATCGGCCACCGCCTGCCCATGCTCGAACTGGCCGACCAGATTGTCGAGATGAATGCGGGCCGGATCGTTTCCAGGACGCCGGGACCGCGGACAAGAAATGCCTGAGGCATGAGACTGCGCAGCGCAAGATCCCTATGGCGCTGCGATTTGTGACAGGTGGCTTCATCCGTGAGACGGATGGCAATGGTATTGCAGATGATCAGCAGGAGCGCTTGCCATCTGGCAAAATCGGCGAGGGTTCGCCTGCCCTTTCAGGCTGCTGGAACCTTCACTATCGGCCAGAGTTTCTCTTGTAAGAACCGACAACTCGGCGAACCACTTCTTTGCAAGTGCGTTCTTTCAGCTTCATAGAATTTGCGTGTCTCACGTACAGGAGAGCCCACCAATGCCCCGTAAAAGTATTTTACTTGCCACCGCCCTATCGGTCGCGATGATCACCCCTTCCTTCGCCTCAACCCAGATGACACCTTCAATCTCGGTTCTGGGTGACACGGGTTTCGATGCCATCGACTTTGACAGTGATGTCATCCGCGTCAAGAACGACAAGGAAAAAGACAAGATCAAGGGAAACGGCAAAAACGAAAAGAAACCCAAGGGTAAGAAGAATGAAGCCAAGGTTGAAAATCGGCCGCCGAAGGATTTGAAGAAGGCTGAAAAGAACGAACGCAAAGACCTTCAGAAGCAGGCGAAGGACCAGCGCAACGACGCGAATTTCGCGAAGCAGACCAAGCGGTCCAGCGAGGATCGCGTCATCCAGTCTGAGCGTTTGATGACCACAACCGCCCCACAGAACCGCGATATGACGACTTTGCTTTCTGCGGTCCCTTTGGCGCTGCTGGGGCAAGATGTGAACTTGCAAAATGTTGAAGACGACCGCCTGCTCACCTATCGCAACTGCCCGCCCGGCCTTGCCAAAAAGGACCCGCCTTGCGTGCCGCCCGGTCTGGTGGACGACGGTGTCACCTATGATGAATGGGTATCCTACGACGACGACAAACTTGAACAGGTCTATCAGGATCGCCGTGACCGCTACCTGAGCTCCAACAATATCGAATTGCGCGATGGTATGCAGATCGACGATTCAACGTTCTTGTTGAATTCCGATCAGGTTGCCCGGCTGTATAACCTTTCACCTGCGCCACAGGGGCAGCAATATGCCTTGATTGACGGCATGCCTGTGCGGCTAGAGGACCGAAACTATGCAACACTCGCCCAGATCAACGATATGGCGAGGGTTCCGCTTTTGGGAAATGGTGTGCAGATCGCGCCAACCGCTGCCCTAACGCAAGCTGAATTGATGCAAACGTACCGCCTTCCGCCGTTGGAGCAGGGCTACAGCTATTCCGTGCTGAACGGCGAGGTGTTGGCGCTTGAAAACGATGCGTTCGAAACGCTTCAGCTGATCCGGATCGCACGATCGGTATTCTAGGCCGCTGAATCGTTGAAATAAATGCCTCGGGGCGATGGCGGATCGCCAGCGCCCCGACTTGGGACCAAGGTTTTGAGACCGCTTGATGGCTGCTTCGTTATGTTCGACGGCCCGACCATGCGCTTAGGTTCTTCCTATTTGGTCCGAAACACGCCATCATCGGAGCCGCCCCTCGCACCAATGGTTCCAGATGTCGCGGTGTATCTTTCCCGGCGAATTGGAACCTCATACCGCGAAAGGACGCAGCAATGACTGCAACGGATCCAGACCATTCCGCGAAAGACAAAAACGTGTCAGATGTTATCCGCGATCCTGTTTGCGGTATGACCGTGGACCCCGATGCCGGCAAGCCGACAGCCGACCATGACGGCCACACCTATTATTTCTGCTCGGACAGTTGCCGGCAAAAATTCAGGGCCGACCCAGACGCCTATCGCACTGCCAAAGATCCCGTCTGCGGCATGACAGTCGAGTGTGCCACAGCGGCGCATATGTCCAAGCACGAAGGCCAGCGTTTCTATTTCTGCTCACCCAGTTGCCAATCGAAATTCGACGCAGAGCCTGATGCCTATCTTGGCGACCAGCCAGCGTCAGAACCGATGCCAGCAGGCACTCAGTATACGTGCCCGATGCACCCTGAAATCATTGCGGATGCGCCGGGCGACTGCCCGAAATGCGGCATGGCGCTTGAACCGATGACGCCTTCGGCTGACGCAGGGCCGAACCCGGAGTATGTGGATTTCAAACGCCGCCTTTGGATCACCGCGCCATTGGCACTGGCCGTGTTCGTGCTTGAGATGGGTAGCCATGTCGGCATCCCCTTTGCCGATTGGATCGGGCACGCTGCCTTTGGCTGGGTTCAATTTGCTCTGGCCACGCCGGTCGTGTTGGTTTGCTGGCCGTTTTTCAAACGCGGCTGGTCGTCCGTCGTAAATCGCAGCCCCAATATGTGGACATTGATCGCACTCGGCACCGGTGCCGCCTATCTGTTTTCTGTCCTGTCAATGATTGCGCCCCAGCTCTTACCAGACACGATGCGCGACGGCATGGGCATGGCACCCGTTTATTTTGAAGCCGCCGCGGTCATTCTTGTACTGGTCCTGATGGGACAGGTCATGGAATTGGCAGCGCGGGAACGCACAGGCGATGCGATACGCGCATTGATGGACCTTGCCCCCAAGACGGCCAGAAGGGTCGGGTCTGATGGGACCGAAAAGGATGTGCCGCTCGAAGATTTACGCACGGGTGATATCCTGCGGGTCCGGCCCGGCGAAAGTGTTCCCGTCGATGGGGTCGTGACCGAAGGGCGGTCTTCGGTCGACGAGAGCATGATCTCGGGCGAACCGCTACCGGTTGAGAAGGTCGAGGGTGAGGATGTCACTGGCGGGACGCTCAACAAAACAGGCAGCTTTATGATGAAGGCGCAGAATGTCGGTGCCGACACCACATTGAACCGCATCGTCGAAATGGTCGCCAAAGCCCAGCGGTCCCGCGCACCGATCCAGGCGATGGCGGATAAGGTCGCCGGTTATTTCGTTCCTGCCGTGGTGGCGGTGTCGCTGCTGGCCTTTGCCGCCTGGGCAGTCTTTGGTCCGGCACCGGCACTGTCTTACGCCTTTGTCGCGGCAGTTTCGGTCCTGATCATCGCTTGCCCCTGCGCGCTTGGGCTTGCCACTCCGATGTCAATCATGGTGGCGACAGGACGCGGTGCAAGTGCAGGGGTTTTGATCCGCGACGCGGAGGCGCTGGAGCGCTTTGCAAAGGTTGATGTTCTTATCGTCGACAAGACCGGCACCCTGACCGAAGGCAAGCCAACCCTGACCGACGCAGAACCGGCAGAGGGTTTTGACGAAGCCGAACTGTTGTCGCTCGCCGCTGCGCTTGAGCGCGGTTCAGAACATCCACTGGCCGAAGCGATTGTCGCCGGAGCGGAGGAGAGAGAGGCACCAAGGCAAGACAGTTCGGATTTCGAGGCCGTTACAGGCAAGGGTGTCACGGGCACCGTCGCTGGCCGTCAGATCGCCTTGGGCAATGCTGCGCTGATGCAGGATCTTGGCGTCGATATGGGTGCTTTTGCCGACCGTGCCAAAACGCTTCAGGCAGAAGGCAAGACGGCGATGTTTGTGGCCGCTGGCGGCAAACCGGCGGGCCTGATTGCAGTGGCAGACCGGATCAAGCAAACCACCCCAGACGCCATTCGTGCACTGCACAAACTTGGGTTGCGCATCATCATGGCAACGGGTGATGCCAAGGCTACCGCAGAGGCTGTCGGCAAAACGCTTGAGATTGACGAGATCCACGCCGAAGTCAGCCCCGAAGACAAAAATGCGTTGGTCAAGAAACTGAAAGGCGAAGGCCTGTCTGTTGCCATGGCCGGTGACGGTGTCAATGACGCG
Organism: Sulfitobacter sp.; assembly: GCA_024636405.1. The sequence continues at coordinate 13,527 of JAGXHC010000252.1, forward strand.
CCCGCACTGGCCGAAGCGGACGTAGGCCTTGCCATGGGCACCGGGGCGGATGTGGCTGTGGAAAGTGCCGGCATCACGCTGGTCAAAGGTGATCTTGGCGGGATCGTCCGTGCGCGGCGGTTGGCTGAAGCCACGATGCGCAACATTCGTCAAAACCTGTTTTTCGCCTTCGTCTATAACAGCGCGGGTGTGCCATTGGCCGCTGGCGTTCTGTACCCGTTTTTCGGACTTCTATTATCACCAATCGTTGCGGCGGCTGCGATGAGCTTGTCTTCGGTGTCCGTCATCACCAATGCGCTTCGCTTGCGCGGTGAAAAACTGTAGGACGGACTGGCGATGGCTTGCGCAGTTGCGTTACCATCCTTGAACGCAGCTTTCCTAGCGCTATCAATTCCCTGCGGGCTGCGTGTCTTGGCAGTGCCACCATAAACCGAGGTCAGTCAAAAATGGCGAACGACATGAAGAACAGCGGTGCAATGCTTAAAGGCCTGAAAGATCGAGCTTTTCCAATGCCCGGCCGCTCCCAAACCGGCACAAGCCTTGGCAAAAGCGCTTTGGTGGCCTTGCTGATGCTTGGGCCGGTCACGGCAATGGCCGATGATGCGTTTGATGGCCGTGATCTTGAGCGCGGGATCAAACTATACGCTGAAAATTGCGCGTCGTGCCACGGTGCCGATCTTGAGGGGCAGCCTGACTGGCGCACGCCCGGGCCCGATGGTGTCTTGCCCGCGCCACCTCATGACGGGTCAGGGCACACTTGGCATCACGATACGCCGTTGCTGCTTGAGTATACGCGCTATGGTGGGCAGGCAGCACTGAACGCGCGCGGTGTGACCGGCTTCAAAAGCGGCATGCCTGCGTTTGGTGACATTCTTTCAGACGCCGAGATCATGGATATCCTTGCCTATATCCGCTCGACCTGGCCCGAACATGCCCAACGCGTTCAGGCCGAAAGAACCCATGCTTTTCCAACGGAATAACGGCTGGCCATTAAGGACAGGGCCAGTTGTGTTGCAGAGTTCCGCAATCAGTTGTCCTTCTTGGGCTTCCGCATGGTCATGAACCAAATCAGGGGCAATCCGGTAATCAGCCCAAGGCCGAGTATGGCCCATGTGGCGATCCCCATATCTCCTTTAACGGCAACCATCCCAAAATGGGTAAGAAGAAAGCTTGCAGGCACGATACCGGCCAGTGTTGCCACTGCAAAACGCCAAACCCGCAGGCAGCTTAGACCCGCCGCATAGCTGATCATATCGAAAGACACGAAAGGCATCAGGCGGCTGGCAAATACCGTCCACGTGAGCGCGTTCTGAGACCCCAAAAGCCCGGCATCGACCTTTTCACCGAATACCTTGAGCAAAGCATCGCGGCCAAGCACCCGTGCCAGGCCAAAAGCAATCAAAGCGCCAAGTTCCGCGCCGATGACGACCTGGACTGTGCCCCAAAGATGGCCGTAGGCAGCACCCGCCACCATGGCGATGGGCGCACTGGGAATGGGACTGGCGACGACCGCAATGATCATCAGGCCGATGATCATCAACGGCCCCCACAAGCCGGCCTGCGCCACGAGCGCCTTGAGCCTTTCAGGCTCAAGAAGGCTTTTGGCGTCAGCAAGGGCGGATGGCATGAACCACCAGACGGCAAGCACGGCCACCCCGATTGCTGCGACTGTTACAAGGATGCCAGTGCGTAGTCGCATTTCAAATAATCTCGACCGCTTTTTTCCGAAGCTCACGCAGCCGAGCGTCAGCTTTGACCATCTCCGCATTGTCGATGAACTGGATCGACGCCGCTTGGTCAGTTGCGCTGATGTCGACACCGCCATCACCTTTGCGCAGGATCACATTGCACGGCAGCACAGCCCCCACCCGCGGCTCTGTCGCTATCGCCTCAAACGCCATTTTTGGAGTGCAGGCCCCCGGAATAAGATAAAGCGACATCCCTTCGTTCCGCTTCTTTTTCCGTGTCGCTTTAAGCTTGGCGTCGGTCAGACTCCCAAAACCCTTGTCGGCAAGTGCCTTGCGGGTACGCGTGCCCCTCGCTTCAAAGAGTGTATAGCTGCTGGCCCGGTTGATCGTGTGATCCATATCGGCTCTCCTAAGGAGTTTCACTTGCGCAGGTACTAGACCAAGGCGGCGATTGCCATGACAACCCGCACCGCGATCGGAATTAGCCAGCCCCGGCCGCCCCCATACCGTATCCATCCATCATGGTTTTATCCTTCCCACGGGCACCCGGCCAGCGGCGGCCAGAAACCTTTCAGGGTTGGCCTTCGATCAAAAAACTGCCTGAACGAGCTCAGAAACCGGAACGTAAGCGGGGAAAGACCAATGTCGCAATCCTCTAAGGGTGTCGCATACCGAGCAGACCGATAATTTTAATGCTCAATGATAAGGCTTTTACCCCGGAAAAGTCCGAACCATGTTTGAGCGCCGAATTCCCGAATGGCTACGTCATGCACCCGCGCCCGGCGTTCGCGGGTTTGCGACGCTCGCCGGGTTTGAGGCCATCACCCGTGGAATGCTGATTTCGGTCTTTCCCGTGGCCCTCTTCGACGCACTTCAAGACGCCTCGTTGGTAAGCGCCGTGTACTTCGCAATCGGTATTGTCTCGCTCATAACAGGACTGCTGGTGCCCTACCTGATCCGCACCATTGCCCGGCGATGGATGTATGCCGTGGGGGCGAGCGGGGTTTGTCGTCGGATCCTGCCTTGCGGTCATTGGCACGCCGGAGATGACTGTGATTTCCCTCGCGTTGAACTCTCTCGCGACCGTGATCACTTTCGTCTGCTTCAATGCCTATGTTCTAGACTACATCGCCAGGATCGAGTTGGGAAAATGCGAGACGCTGCGCATGTTCTATTCGGCCCTTGGATGGACGGTCGGGCCGGTGCTTGGGATCATGCTTTGGGGATGGTGGAGACCGGCACCATTTCTGATATCCGCCATAGCGGCAGCAATCATGTTGGCGATGTTTTTCTATATGCGCCTTGGCAACGGCAAGTTGATCGTCCGAGCCACAAGACTGCCGCCAAATCCCATCAGCTTTATCGGTCGTTTTGCCCAACAGCCACGTCTGATTGCGGGTTGGCTCTTTGCTGTGATCCGATCCTGTGGCTGGTGGGCCTATGTCGTCTACCTGCCGATATTTGCGGTCGAGTCCGGTCTGGGCACTCAATTGGGCGGGATGCTGCTGTCGGTGACCAACGGTGCGCTGTTCCTGTCACCGATCATGCTGCGTTGGATGCAGGAACATTCCGTACGGTATTCGGTTCGAACCGGTTTTCTGGCCTGCGCTACCTTGTTCACCGCAGCAAGCTTAAGCGCGGCGGTACCTTGGGCCACAATCGCATTGTTGTTTTGTGCCAGCTTCTTTTTGATCCTTCTTGATATCTGTGCCGGGCTTCCCTTCCTGATGGCTGTGAAACCATCGGAGAGAACCGAAATGTCGGCGATCTATTCGTCATACCGAGATGTCTCTGGCATCTTTACGCCCGGCGTTGCTTGGCTTGTGCTTCTGGTCACCCCCTTGTCGAGCATATTCGCGGCAACCGGGATCGCATGCCTGGCGGCCTGGGGCCTTGCAGGACGTTTGCACCCGCGACTGGGAGAGAAACGCATCAAAGCGCCAATTTCGGCAGTTCCCGTGCGGGAAATAGACTTCGATTATAGTCTGTAATTTAGCCCGTTGTGTCTGCTTATGCCGTCCTTGATGTCGGACTAAAGCCTGTCTGGCGGGGCATCACCGCGAAAGAACGCATCAAGATTATCAAGCGCCTTGAAACCCATCGCATCACGCGTCTTGACGGTCGCGCTGCCGACATGAGGCATCATCACGATATTCTCAAACGCGGCAAAGGCAGGATTACCGCCCGGTTCCTTGACAAAACAATCCAAGCCCACAGCCCCGATGTGGCCACTTTCAACGGCGTTCAATAAGGCGGGCTCGTCGATGAGAGTGCCGCGCGCCGTATTGACCACCACCGCCCCCTGCGGCAGTTGCGCGAGCCGTGCGGCATTCATCAAGCCAATTGTCTCAGGTGTGGCGGGACAGTGCAGTGACAGGAAGTCTGAAACCGCCAACAATTCATCAAGATCGGCTTGATAGACCGCACCAGCCTCCTCGTCGGGGGCAAGGCGACTGCGGTTGTGATAGTGGATTTCCATATCAAAGCCGCGCGCCTTTCGCGCGAAAGCACGCCCAACGCCGCCCATCCCAATGATACCTAGCCGCGCTCCGGTCAGTTGCTTGCCGACCAGAAAGGCGGGGGACCAGAAATCCCATGCGCCAGAACGCACGACCCGGTCACCCTCGACCGCATGACGCGCGGCAGAAAGCATCAGCATCATCGCAAGCTCGGCCGTGGCATCCGACAGCACGCCCGGTGTATTGGTGACAACGATCCCTTTCTCGGCAAGTGCCGCAAGATCACAATGATCAACGCCGACCGAATGGTTTGCAACGATCTTGAGCCTTGGGTCTAATTGCGCCACCACATCTGCGCTGAAGTGCTCGGAATGGCATGGGATTATACCATCCACCTTCGCGCTCATCTCTATGATGTCACGCGCATCGCCGGGTTTGTCGGCGGGGTCCCATATCACATCATAATCCCTGCGTGCCCGTTCGAGCGTTGCATCAGACAGGGTACGGGTAATCCAGATCGCAGGTTTTGCCATGACAGGTCAGTCCCGCTTGTCGCCGCTTGAGGTGACAAAGTCGTAGGCGACAAAACAAAGGGTGATCAGCACGATGATCACCAGATCAGGGCTTGGCACGTTGAAGGCGAGGATCAACAAGAAGATTGCGATCGTCACAAATGCAAGAAGGGCGAGCAAACGGTTCATGGAATGTATTCCTTATTCTGAGGTGCCATCGGCCCAGTTGAAAAGCCATTGCGCGGTACGCATCAGCCTTGCGTCATTGTCACGGGCCGCGACAAGCTGAACGCCCATCGGCAACCCTTCCTGAGAGGTGAGAAGCGGCAGGGTCACGCAAGGCGTCCCGCAAAACGTCCATAATCCGTTGAAAATCGGATCGCCCGTCCCCTCAAGCCCATGGGGTGCCGGTCCGGTTGCCGCAGGGCAGATGAGGACGTCGCAGCGGGCCAGCATTTCGTCAAGTGCCGCATTCAGCAGCTTGGGCATGTCGCAGGCCGATAGGTAATCACGCGCCGGGGTGGCATTGCCCTCGGCAATCGCATCACGTGTGACTTGCCCCAGATTATCGCCCATATCACGGGCGTAGGGGTAATAGTGATAGGCCATTTCTGCAAAGTTGACCTTCTTGCGTTGCTCCGCCGCACTCTCGAAAATCGAGGGCATCGGCATCTCGAACGCCTGATCGCCAAGGGCTACGATCAATTCGTCAAAGGCATCGCGCATTTGCTGGTCTGCACTATCCCAACCCGGCGGTTTGATGAAGCCAAAGACAGGTGCAAGCGGAGGCTCCGACAGCGCCGCAGCGTGCAATGAAGGAGTGGGCCGTAGCGCAGTCGCTGTATCTTCGGGGTCTTGACCGAACAGAACCTCGGCCAGCAGGGCCGCACCGGCGGGATCGCTGGCAAAAACGCCAACGGTGTCGAGTGTGGGAGATTGCGTCAGCACACCGCGCCTAGGGATCGCGCCGAAGGTTGGCTTGTATCCCGTGACACCGCAAAAGGACGCTGGGCGGATGATGGAGCCGCCGGTCTGCGTGCCAATTGCCAGCGGTACCATCCCGTCCGCAACCGCAGCCGCCGACCCCTGAGATGAGCCGCCGGGCGTGTGGGAGAGGTTATGGGGGTTTGCAGTCTTGCCGGGGTGCATGAAGGCCAGTTCGGTCGTGACCGTCTTTCCCATGATGATCGCGCCCTCCTTCTTCAGGCGCTCGACGACAAAGGCGTCGCGCAGCGGAACCCGTCCAGCGTCAAGCGCGCAACCGTTTTCGGTCGGAATCTTGGCCGTGTCGATGATGTCTTTCAGGGCAACAGGCAGTCCGTGCAACCGGCCCAACGGGCGGCCACTGCGGCGGTAGGTATCAAGTGTGCGGGCCTGCGCACGGACGAACTCCGGATCGAACCACGCCCATGCGCCCACATCCTTTTCGCGCGCTTCGATCCGCGCAATGTAGGTTTCGACCAGCGCAAGCGCATCGAGCGCGCCTGACGCCAGCCTGTCACGCAGCAGGGTCACACTCAGAGACCCTGCTGCATTTGTCGTTCTAGCAGCATTACCGGCCATAAAAGAGCTCTGGCAGATAAAACACGATCTGGGGGAAGACGTACATCAGGACCATCGCCAAGATCACACAGAACAGGAATGGCATGACCCCGCTGAAAATCTGCGTCAGTCGTAGCTCAGGCGGGGCGATGCCCTTTAGATAATAGGCCGACATGGCCATGGGCGGAGTCAGGAAACTGGTCTGCAGGTTCAGCGCCACAAGGATGCCAAAGAACAGCGGATCAATTCCGAACACCGCAAGCAGGGGCAGGAATATCGGAATGAAGATGATGATGATCTCGGACCATTCCAGCGGCCAGCCAAGCAGGAAAATGATCAGCTGTGCAAGGATCAGGAACTGGATTGGAGAGAGGTTCATCGACTGCACGAATTCCGAAATCAGGTGCTCGCCCCCAAGATACGAGAATACGGCCGAAAAGGTGTAGGAGCCTACAAAGAGCCAGCAAACCATCGCCGTCGTGCGCACCGTCAGATAGACGCTTTCACGCATGCGCTGCCACGTCATCGCGCGATACATGAACGCAAGGAAGATACCGCCCAAGGCACCGATGGACGCTGCTTCGGATGGGGTTGCCAGACCGAACAGGATCGAACCGAGCACCGCAAAAATCAGGAAGGCAAGCGGCACGAATGACGTGATGATCATCAAGAAAAGCTTGCCCTTCGCCATATCAGGGACTTCTTCTGCGGTGGGTCGCGGCGCTGCCGAAAGCTGTATCAAAGACCGCCCAATGATGTAGACAAGGTAAAGCCCTACAAGTGTCAGACCGGGCAGCAAAGCTGCCGCATAAAGACGCACGATCGATACGTTGGTCGCAGCTGCATAAACGATCAACATGATGGAGGGCGGGATCAAGATCCCCAACGTGCCCCCCGCGCAGATGATCCCCGCAGCAAAGGAAGGGTCATAGCGTGCCTTGAGCATCGCAGGCAGCGCCAGAAGGCCCATCAGCGTCACAACCGCGCCGACAATTCCGGTCGCGGTAGCAAACAGCGCACAGGTGATCAGCGCGGCAACGCCCATCGATCCGGGAATGTTCTTCGACGCGATATTGAGCGTGGTAAAGAGGCGGTCCACGATGTTCGAGCGTTCAACGATATAGCCCATGAACAAGAACAGCGGCACGGCTGTCAGAACCTCGTTCGACATAACCGTAAAGGTCTGGTTTATGAATAAGTCGAATATTCGGTTATTATAGAACCCCTCGAACCAGAGCGACCATTGATCCCACGTACTCGCGGTCTCATCCAGCCTGTTGAAAGCGCGCCACATGCGGCCTTCGTCGAAATAGGCGTAATAGCCGAACCCTATGCCCATCGCCATAAGCGTGAAAGCAATGGGGAAGCCAAGGAATACGAAGATAATGAACAGCCCGAGCATCATCAGGGCAATTTGCGGATCGGTCATGTGATATGGTCTTTCTCGGCCTTGTTGGCTTCTCGCATAAGAAGGTCTTCGGTTTCGAAGACGTCTTCGTAGGCTTCGATCCAATAGTTATTGCGCATGGCGATGATGCAGCGGCATATTTGCGCCATCCCTTGGATAAAAAGCAGAATTCCGGCAGCGACGATCACCGCCTTGAACTGGTAAATCGGCACGCCCGCAGGGCTATTCACCGACACTTCGCCGTATTGCCAGGATCGGGCTGCGTATTTCCAGCCGGACAGGACAAGGGCCGTGACGCCGGGAAAGTAGAACACCACGTACAGCACGATATCGATCTTTGCCTGATTTTTGGGTTGCAGCAGCCGGTACAGGAAATCACCCCGCACGTGCCCACCGCGTGACAGGGTATAGGCCCCGCCCATCATAAACAGCGTACCGTACATGATAAAAGACACATCAAGTGCCCATGCCGTAGGATCGTTCAGCACGTAGCGTACGAATACTTCGTATCCTGTGCCAAGCGACATCATTAGGATCAACCAGGCAAATGCCTTGCCGAACCACGCGGAAATATTATCGGCGAACCGAATAAAGGGAATCATGATGCTCGGGTACCTCGTATGGAAACCCCGGCACCTAATGTGCCGGGGTTCGTTTCAGTATACTGTCTTGAAGATCAGAGTTTGATCTTGCCCGGGAAGTAATGCTCGTATGCCAGACCGTAGTCGGGCGCGTTCATCAACTCGTAGTAGGACACGCGGCTGACCCAGTCACGCTGGCTGTCGAGTGTCTTCTTCATGAACGGATCCGCTTCAAGTTCGGGGATCAGTTCGTCCCAGGCTTGCAGCTGAGCATTGAGAATCTCTGTCGAAGTCCGGCGAACATTCACGCCAGCCTCGTTTTCCAGGAACTGAAGATCGGAAGAGTAGCGGTTCATCGCCTTGGCGGTGTTCGCTGTGGATACCGCTTCGACGCCGTACTTCAGGATCGCCTGAAGGTCCGGGTCCAGATCTTCGAGGAACTGCTTGGAGAACAGGAATTCAAAGCTTTCCGACGCCTGGTGGTACGATGACAGATAGTAGTTCTTTGCAACGTCCTGTGCGCCAAAGTCCTTGTCCGACGATGGGTTGTTGAATTCGAACGCGTCGATCACGCCACGCTCCATCGCGGGAACAATTTCGCCGCCTGGAAGCTGTGCAACAGACATGCCCATCTTCTGCAAAAGGTCAGCGGCAAGGCCCACAGTACGGTACTTGAAACCCTGAAGGTCGGCGACTGTGTTGACTTCCTGCTTGAACCAGCCAAACGGCTGCGCGAACATCGGGAAGCCGAGGTAACCCACGACGTCGAGGCCCATGATGTCTTGTGTCAGTTCGTTGTAAAGCTCCTGACCGCCCCCTTCGTAGAACCACGACAGCATTGTTGTCGCAGAACCACCGAAAACGGGGCCTGTGCCGAAGAGTGATGCAGCCTTGTTCTTGCCGTACCAGTAAACAGGAACCGAGTGCGCGGCGTCGATAACACCGTCATTTACAGCGTCCAGCACCTGAAACGCGCCAACAACGGCACCGGCGGGCAATACGTCGACCTTCATGCGGCCGCCGGACATTTCCTCGACCCGGGTGGCGTAATCACGGGCAAAATCCTGCCAGATGTTCGCGTCATTCCATGACGTCTGCATCTTGAGAACGATGGGGGCCTGGGCCAGTACAGCGGGTGCGGCCAGCATGCTGCCGGCAGCAGCCCCACCGGCAACGGCGGATTTCGTCAGAAACGAACGCCGGTTGATGGTCTTGGATTGGGTCATGTTTTCTCCTCCCAGAGTTTTCATTGGTCGTCTTCTTTTGGTCACTTTAACTTACCAATTGCCGGTACTTTAGACGGTTGGAAATTCTTCGCAAGGGGTAACCCTATCCGCCAACGTGAGAAATTTCGCTCTCGGGCCGGGTGTGAACGGCGGATTGGTCCTCGACAACAATAGCGGATCCCGCGTGCGGTCACGGCCGGTGCCAAGCTCGGCCGCTTTTGGCTTTTCATCTCGTGAGAGGGCCTAAGGGGGCTGTCAGATCAACGTCAAGCGTTCCCACTTTCTATGCGGTTTCAATCTGTTAGGCTTCGTGGATGGCCTAGCGTTCGGCCAGAGCAATGGCGCGGCTCATCTTGAGATTTGATCTGTTATGGGGGTGGCGCGACGCATTGAAATCTCTATGCCCAAAGCTTTGGACGGCGGCGCATTTTTAGCAAATTTCGCCTCCGTCCAAGCGAAGCATAGCTCATCTTTGTCGTCCAGTCGGGTGGCGGAAATCTTCAGACCTGTTCTTAAGATAAAATCAGATGAATTCAAACCAGTCTCGGTTCGCCCTCAGGTAGCGGAACATATACCTAGCGCAATCTGGGTCACTTAAAAAGAGCGGCGACCCGGTCAGGCAACGCATCCACCCTGCCCGCCTCGACTCGCATCATCGTGACGAGACCGCAGTCACATATGCAGCGCAACGCGGGCTGGACAGATGACCGTGCCCTGACGTATTTTTTCACGGCACCCGCCTCGGGCCATTCCGGATGGCCCGAGGCGATAGTTTTCTAATAATTTTTTTCGGACGCCACGTTGTGTCACTTAAATGAAATGCGCGGCTGCCGATAAGTAAACTCGATCCCAATTCGGACGGTTACATCGGTTTGGGGTAAGTGTAATATACCACAGGTGCACCCATTTCAGGGTCTGCCTTTTCACCGGTATCAGCCTCGTAGGCCTGCATGGCATAGTCTGCCTTATTGACATTGGCTTGGATCAGTTCGGTGGTCGTAAGATCGCCGGATTTGTCCGTATCCATTTCGTCGAATTCACGGTTCAACACTTCTGAGATATCTACCGGTTCGGGGACTTTTTCCATAAACTCTTGGCGCGTCAGGCTGTTGTCACGGTTTGTGTCGAGCCGGATAAAAAGCATACCAGAGCGGGCCGCGAATTCTTCCAATCCGAGTGCTGGCACCTGCACGTGGGGGGCACCGTTGATCATCAGGATCATCCGTTCGGCGCGATCAACGGCCGCTTCGTCGCCGGACTGTGCCGCTTCGTAGGTGCCCTGACCGGCCTTCCTGAATTCGTCCAGGGTAATATTGCCGTCACCGTCGACGTCTATCTGCGCCATGTCGTCTTCTGTCCGGTCCATCGGCTGCATGGGCTGGTCCATCATCGCCTTCGAGCAGTTCACATATTCGTCACGCGAAACGGCACCGCTTTTGTCGGCGTCCATCTCGGCTGACTGTTTCTCAGCGTAGGCGTTCATCTCGATCTTGGAAACATACCCGTTCCCGTCAACGTCGGTCATGCTGTAGGTGTCGCTGCACACGCCCGAACTGGCGGCCAATGCCGTGGTCGAGGTCAATGCACATGATGCGGCTACGATTGCGGAACATACAAAAATATTAGTCATTTCTTCGTTCTCCTCCTTCGTTATTTGTCTTGGTAAAACGAATGTCCGCCAAAATGGTTCCCCCATCCCCTGGCGGCTCAAGATGCCCCTATTTCAGTGTGATCCGGAAATAAGTGATAAGTATCAAAATGTTACCTTGGCTTCGTGGCGGTAACAATTCTCGTACAAAAGGAATGCCAGACGCAGGGACTGTCAGCGTAAGATCAGTTGAGGGGGGCAGAGTGAGCGCCATGCATAGCAGGACGACAAAACAGCATTGCCGGTCTGCGTCCTTGCTTGAAACACCCGTGTCTTACGTCAGCGTTTCATTTTGTACTTTTTCGGCCAGATCTTCGAACACTTTCTCGAAATCCGACGGTGCCAAACGATTGAGAATACCATCGGACATTTCCGCTTCTGTCCAGATCCATGTCTTTTCCGGATCATGCAACATGGCCCAGTCCCCAAATATACGATCGGTCACATGGCTGGAAGTAAGTTTGCGGATCCCGACATGCCGATCATCCCGGCTGATCCTTTCGAATGTCGCCTCGACTTTGCTGGCAGGACCTTCGAGAAGTTGCAGATAGACGTCATGTCGGCACACAAGAGCACCGGTGATGTCGTCCCTGATATTGTTGGTTCTTGCATCAAGCAAAATACCGCTCAACGAGGCTGCATCGAACCCAAAGGGTTCCGAAACGTAGATAATGCGGAGGAGGTCCGTGATGATATTGGCTCCTTTGGAAATCATGTCATTCTCAATCTCAAAACCGACTATAGGCTGTTCGTAAAAAATAACCAAAGCGATATTTTGTGAGTGGTCAGAGAACTTCTGTCAAAGCTTGCCTGACTTGCGAATTCAAATGTATCCGGCACCCTGGTTTCCTGGTCTTGCCCCGCCTTCGGTCGCGATCTCTACCTGACTTTGGCGTGGGCGCAGTTCAGGTATTCTCTTGATCAGAGATCCAGACAGGCCTGTGTCTGCACCAGATGTTTTATCGCTCCTTCAGAACATCACGCACGGCATCCCTCAAAAACGCCTCGTCTTCAGGGTTCTGCGCCGGGTTGCCCGCGCGATGGCCCCAGATGGAGGGGATCACGCGCAGTTCCGCATCCGGCATCATCGCTGTCTCGATCTCGCTGTCCTCGGGCGTAAAATAAAGATCGGTGCGCGAGGGCATGATGATCGACCGCGCCGTGATCGCCCCCAACGCAGCCGCTAGATCGCCCTTGAACACGTCATTGTCAGAGATATCGGAGGCCCGCCATGTCGCAAGGCTCGCCAGCAGATCATGCGCATCGCGGCGTAGAAAATTCGCCTCCCACAAGCGGACAAGAAAATCCTCCAACGACGCGTAGCCAACCGTCTCATACAGCCGTTCACGGTAGAAAGCCTGACTCATTGCCCAGCCCGCATAGACGCGCCCCATGGCGCGCAGGCCGCGCGTTGGCGGGGCGGTGAAATGGGTGCCCGTCCAATGCGGATCGCCTGTGAGCGTGGCGTGGACCCCTTGCAAGAACACATCGTTGTGCAGTGAGGTGCGCGCAGAGCCGCAGACCGCCACAATCCGTTCCACAGCCTGTGGAAACAGCGCGCCCCAATGCAGCGCCTGCTGCGCACCCATCGACCAGCCATAGATCAGTGCCAACCGCTCGATCCCGAAGACCTCGGCCAGCATCGCGCGCTGTGCATGCACATTGTCCCAATGCGAGATAAGCGGGAATCTCTCGGGTCCGAAGGGGGCCGCGATGTTCGAAGGCGATGTCGACAGACCGTTGCAGAACATATTGGGGATAACGACAAACCAAATATCAGGATCAAGCACCCTGCCCGGCCCGATCAGCCATTCGGTGTCACCATGCTGTGCACCGTAGGACGTCGGATAGAGCACGGCGTTGGATTTATCCGCGTTCAGCGTGCCATAGGTCTGATAGGTCAGCTGCGCATGGGGCAAAGTGATGCCGCACTGCAGTCTGAAGTCGCGCAGGTCAAACCTGTGATGTCCGGTCATGACAGGCGCGTCAGCAAACCTGCCATCAGGCGGGCGCGTTCTGTCAGGCTGGCCACTTGAATATGTTCATTCAGCGTATGCAGACCCGCGCCCCGCACGCCCAGACTGTCGAGTGTGGGAATGCCCATCGCGCCTGTGAAATTCCCGTCTGATCCACCGCCCTGGCTGCGGCCCTCCATCTCAAAGCCCAGTTCCTTTGCGATCTGCTTGGCTACCTCAAAAATCTTGGCGGTGCCGGGGGTGTCAGGCTTCCACACGGGGCGGGTCACGCCGCGTTCAACCACAAAGTCCACCCCGTTTTTGGTGCCTTGCAGGGCCAGCATGCGCTGCACACCATCGTCAAGATCCTCTTGCTTTTTCGCCATGCTCAGGGCCTCTGCAGCACAGGAGGAGGAGACGCAATTGACCCATTGGCCGGCATGGATGACGCCCACGGAAAAGGTGCAATCCTCGCCCGTCATGTCCTCGATCTCGATGATGCGGCGGGCCATGGCGGCGATGGCGCTCTTGCCATCCTTGAGACGGGCACCGGCATGGCTGGGCGCGCCCTTGGTCATCAGATTGAACCGCGCGATTGCGTAGCGCCCAATGGTCACGCCGCCGTCGTCATGGCCTGGCTCGGGCACCAGCACATATGCGCTGCGCGCCGCCTCAGCCTCGATCAGATCACGGGTCGACGGGGTGCCGACCTCTTCGTCGGGGGTAAACAGCACCGTCACCGGCAGGGGCGTCGGTATGCCCGCGCGGATCAGTTGGCGTATCGCCTCCAGCGAAATATAGTTGCCCCCCTTCATGTCCATCAGACCGGGGCCATAGCAAATGTCGCCGTCCCGTTTGAAGGGCAGCACGTCAAGCGTGCCGACAGGGTGCACCGTGTCCATATGTCCAGCGATCAAAATGCCGGGCACGCGTCCATGGTCCGGGTGCGGTATGCGCGCGCGCACTGACCCGCCAAAGCCCATGCGTCCGGGAATACGCTCAACGCTCGCCCCCATCGCGGCCATGTCATAGGCTGCGATGTCCATCATGCGGTTGACGGCATCCGCGTCCCACGTGGGGCTTTCACATTCGATCCAAGGGCGCAGCCCCGCCAGCATCTGATCCGTGTCGAAAGGCAATTCAAGCGGGTTCATGCGGACAACCTCCGCTCGACGATGCGCGCCATGACGGAAGCACCCACCGGTAGCACGTCTGGATCAAGGAAAAAGCTGGGATTGTGCAGACCCGTGGTGCCTGAATGGCCAATCCGGCAATACGCACCCGGCACAACCTTCAGCATATCAGCGAAGTCCTCGGACCCCGTCGCGGGTTCGTCCGTGCCTGAGATATTTTCCTTGCCCACAATGTCTTCGGCGGCCTCGAGATAGGCGTCCGACAGCGCCGCGTCGTTCATCAGCACATCAAATATGTTGCGATGATCGATGCTGATCTCCACGCCGTAGGCGGTGGCGAAACCTGCACATAGCTCGCGCATGCGCTGCTCGGCGAGCTCACAAACCTCCTGCTTGAAGTAGCGGATCGTGCCAGCCAGCGTCGCGGTATCAGGCACCACATTATAGGCAGAGCCAGCGTGGATTTGCGTCACCGACAGCACGCAGGTGTCCAAGGGTGCCACGTTGCGCGATAGGATCGTCTGGATACTGCCCACAAGGTCGGCGGCGATGACCAGCGAATCGCGCGACTGGTGCGGCATGGCGGCATGGCTGCCCTTGCCCTGTACGGTGATGTCGAAGAAGGACGCGCCCGCCATCGCAGGGCCTTTGCAGATGCCCACGGTGCCCGGCTGCCCGTTGGGGGAGTTGTGCATGCCGTAAACCTCGTCGCAGGGGAAACGGCCGAACAGCCCGTCTGCCAGCATGCCCCGCGCGCCCCCCAATCCTTCCTCGGCGGGTTGGAAGATCAGCACGGCGGTGCCCGTGAAATCGCGTGTTTCGGCCAGATATTTGGCAGCGCCCAGCAACATGGTGGTGTGGCTGTCGTGGCCACAGGCATGCATCACGCCGGGGGTCTTGGAGGCGTAATCGAGGTTTGTCAGCTCGTCGATCGGCAGCGCGTCCATATCGGCGCGCAGGCCCACCCGGCGCAGCCCCTCGCGCCCTTTGATGATGCCCACAACGCCGGTGCCTGCGATGCCGGTATGCACCTCGTCCACGCCATATTCCTTGAGCTTGTCGGCGACGACGGCTGCCGTGCGATGCTCGGTAAAGCCAAGTTCGGGGTGTTGGTGCAGATCCTTGAAAATCGCGGTCAGCTCGGCTTTTGCCGCTTCGATAATGGGAAGGGTGGGCATGTTATTCTCCTTATTCGGCCGCATCTGCAAAAGGGCGGAAATTTGCAAAATCCCAGTGCCGCCCTGGGGCGGCGGCGATCAACGCCTTGGTATAGTCCTGTTGCGGCGCACCCAACACTTGTGCCGCAGGTCCGTATTCGACCACGCGGCCGTATTGCATCACCAGTACATCGTCACAGATCTGCGCGGCGACGCCGAGGTCGTGGGTGATGAACAAAATGCCGAGGCCCAGCCGCTCCTGAAGCTCCGCGAGCAAATCGAGCACTTGCGCCTGAACGGATACATCCAGGGCCGACACGGCCTCATCCGCAACCAGCACATCGGGGTCCATCGCCAAGGCGCGCGCAATGGCGATACGCTGCCGCTGGCCGCCCGAAAACTGGTGGGGAAAGCGGTCCACGGCGCTGGCCGGCAGACCCACCAACTCAAGCAATTCGCGGGCACGCTCCATCGCTTTGGCCCGCGGTGTGCCGAAATTGAGCGGCCCCTCGATAATGGATTGCCCGACCTCAATGCGCGGGTTGAGTGAGCGCATGGGGTCCTGAAAAACGATCTGGATGTTCTTGCGGTGCGGTTTCAGATCCTTCTGGCTCAGCGTGGCGATGTCCGTACCGCCCACCTTGATCGCGCCCGAGGTGGGATCGATCAGCCGCATGATGCAGCGCGCCACCGTGGTCTTGCCGCTGCCGCTTTCGCCTACGATGCCCAGCGTGCGGCCCTTGGTCAGCGAAATGCTCACGTCCTGCACAGCCTTCACCTCGCGGCCCCGCTTGAACAGGCCAGTGCCGCCGTAGGTTTTGCACAGATCATCGGTTTCCAGCACGATATTGTCGGATTTGGCGGGCCTCTCCATGCGCGGTACTTGACTGGGCACAGAGCGCAGCAGGTCGCGGGTGTAGTCCGTTTGCGGGTGGCGCAGCAGGGTACCTACCGGCTGCGTCTCCATCACTTCACCCAGTTTCAGCACAGTCACGTCATCGGCGATTTCACTCACAACGCCCATGTCGTGGGTGATGAACAGGACGGCGGTGCCCTGCTGTTCGCGCAACTCCTGAATGAGCTTGAGGATTTGCGCCTGCGTCGTGACATCCAGCGCGGTCGTCGGCTCATCCGCAATAAGCAACTGCGGCTTCATCACCAGCGCCATCGCGATCATGATGCGCTGGCGCTGTCCGCCTGACAGCTGGTGTGGGAAACTTCGGTACATCTTGTCGACGTCGGGCAGATGCACGGCCTCCATCATCTCGCGCACCCGGTCGACGCGTTTGGATTTGGACATGTCGGAGTGGAACTCCAGCACTTCTTCAATCTGCTGGCCCACGCGTGCAACAGGATTGAGCGCCGTCATCGGCTCTTGGAAGATCATCGACATTGAGGTGGCACGCAGATCGCGCAACCGCGACTGCTTGGCGCCCAGCAACTCCTCGCCCTTAAGCTTTATAGAGCCTGCGATGGGTGTGAGCACCGGCGGCAGCAAACCCATTGTGGCAAGAGCCGTCAGCGATTTGCCCGACCCGCTTTCCCCCACCAGACACATGGTCTGGCCTTCCTCAATGGTCAGGTTAAGCCCCTTGACCACCTGCTGGTCCTGCGCGCCGTTCAGCGCGATGCGCAGGTCCCTGATATCCAGAACGCTCATCGGTCAATTCCCCGCTTGGCCATACGGGGATCCAGCGCATCGCGCACCGCGTCTCCCAAAAGATTGATCGACAGGATCGCGACCGAGACAACCAGACCGGGCCAAAGTACGATACCGGGGTTGATCTGGAAATAGATGCGGCCTTCGGCCATGATGTTGCCCCAGCTGGGGGTCTCGGGGCTGATGCCCGCGCCGAGGAAACTCAGGATTGCCTCGGTCAGTATGGCGCTGGCGCAGATGTATGTGCCCTGGATGATCAGCGGTGCCAGCGTGTTGGGCACCAGATGGCGCCGCATGATCAGCCATGTGGGCGTGCCCGCCGCGATCGCGGCCTCGACATACGGTTCCTCGCGCGCCGACAGCACCAGCGAGCGAACAAGGCGGATCACGCGCGGCACTTCGGGGATGGTGATCGCCACCAGAACGGTCCAGATGCTGGCCCCCCACAGCGATACGATCGCGATGGCCAGCAGGATCGACGGAATAGCCATCAGCCCATCGACCATGCGCATCAGCACCGCGTCAATCCAGCGGATGTACCCCGCCAGCAAACCAAAGAGCAGCCCCAGCACCACAGCGGCGATGGCAGCGGCCACCCCCACCACAAGCGAGATGCGCCCACCATAGATGATGCGGCTGAACAGGTCGCGGCCGTAGGCGTCCGTGCCCAGCCAGTATTCGTCGCTGGGTGGTTTCAGCCGCACGCCGGGTGACAGACGCACCGGATCGTGCGGTACGACCCACACGGCCAGCACCGACCACAGGACTATGATCCCAAGAACCACGGTCGCCAGCGTCACCAGCCAGCTGGAAAAGATGATTTCGCGCGCGCGCCCAATCGGGGTGACGCGCACTGGAATGAGGGAGGCGGCGGATGTCTGATCGGTCATGCGTAGCGGATCCTTGGGTCAAGCAGGACATAGGCGATGTCGATGAGCAGGTTGATTACGACATAGATGAGAGAGGCGAGCAGGATCACGGCCTGGATCACCGGATAATCGCGGCTGAGCACCGCATCGACGGTCAACCGGCCGAGGCCCGGCAGGTTGAACACGCTCTCCGTCACGACCACACCCGAGATGATAAGCGCGAAGCCGATCCCGATCACGGTGATGATCGGCACCGAACAATTTCGCAGCGCATGACGCATGAGCACCTTATGCTCCGGCAGCCCCTTTGCGCGCGCCGTGCGCACATAATCGTCGCCGAGGATTTCCAGCATCGAAGTCCGGGTGATCCGTGCGATCAGCGCGATATAAAGCAGCGTCAGCGTAAATGTGGGCAGGGCGATGCGGTGAAAGAACGGCCCGATCCCTTCGCCGATAGGACGAAAGCCCTGCACCGGAAACCATCCCAGCGACATCGAAAAGGCCGAGATCATCAGATACCCGATCACGAACACAGGGACCGAAAAGCCCAGCACCGACAGCAGCATCACGAACCGGTCGATCAGCGTGCCCTGTTTCCATGCCGCAATCACACCCAGCGGGACGGCGATGACGACGGACAAGATGATGGTCGTCAGCGCCAGCGAAATTGTCGGCTCCATCCGGTCGGAGATCAGGTCGATAACGGGCTGACCCGACAGGATCGAGGTGCCGAAATCACCTTGCAGCAGTTGGCCGATCCAGCTGAAGAATTGTACGAACAGCGGATCGTTGAGCCCCAGCGAGTCGCGAATGGCCTCCAGCTGTTGGGGCGTGGCAGTGTCGCCCGCGATGATCGCTGCGGGGTCGCCCGGTGTCAGACGCAGCAGCAGGAATACGAAAAGGGCGACGAACCCCATCACCGGGATCGCGGCAAGTATACGCTGCACGATATAGAGGACCATCGGGACGCCCTTTCAAAATATTGGGGGAAATCCGGCCCCGCGCAGTGCACGGGGCCGGAGATGCGCATTACTTCTTGGAGATGTTCCAGAACAGTGGTGCGGGCGCATCGAGCACGCCTTCGAGGTTGTTGGACCACGCCGATGGCACAAAGTATTGACCAATGGGCGCATAGACCGCTTCTTCGTAAGCGATCTTCTGGATTTCAGTCGCCAGCACCTGCTGCTCTTCGAGCGTGGCTGCAGTGGCATAGGAAGTGCGCAGCTCTTCAAGCTTGGGCACATTTGGCCAGCCGAACCAGCCCCCGTCTGGGCCCTTGCCGTTGACCATGTTGTTGACCAGCGGGTTGAACACATCCGCGCCCACCCAATTGGTCATGAACATGTGCCAGCCACCGTCGGCGATCGACGCCTGGCTTGCGCGTTTGCCCACCAGCGTCTGCCAGTCCATCGCCTGCAGATCGACGATAAATCCAGCGTCGCGCATCGCTTGTGCGACCACCACCGGTTGCGTGCGCAGGGTGCCCACGTCTGTGGGGTGCATGATCACAATGGGCGTACCATCGTATCCAGCTTCCGCTAGCAATGCCTTTGCCTTCTCCATGCCGCTGCCTTCCGTCAGCGTCTCCGAGCCAACGTCAGAGGCAAGAGGCGTGTCGCAAACGAACATTGCACCGCACAGGTTATACAGATCGGGATTGCCGACCAGCGCATCCAGCACGTCTTTCTGATTTACCGAGGCGATGGCCGCCTGACGGATCTTCACGTTGTCCATCGGCGCGTTCAGCGTGTTGGGCCGCATGATCGTCTGGAATCCCAGCGCGTTCTGGTTTCTGACCGTCAGCTCAGGGTTGGCAGCAAGGATCGGCAGCAGGTCGGACGGGGGGCTTTCCCAATAGTCGATTTCCCCTGCCTGCAGCGCGTTGAATGCAGTCTGGTCGTCGGGCATGACCACCCATTCGACGCGGTCGACCATCACAACCTTACCACCTGCGGCAAAACTGGACGGCTCGTCACGTGGCACGTAGTCTTCGTTCTTTGCATAGACGGCGCGCACGCCGGGCTGGTATTCATCCGCGACCCATGTGAACGGCCCCGACCCGATCTGTTCGGGGATCGCCTCTGTCGAGGGTGTTGCCGCCAGGCGCGCGGGCATGATGAATGGCACGTTCGACGATGGCTTCGCCAGGCTGTCGATCACCAGACCGTAGGGTTGCTTGAGGTTAATGACGAACTCGTTGGGTTGTGCGCCCTGCTCCATGCTCTCGACAAAGTCCATCAGGACCTGTCCCATGCCGTCGCGTTCGCCCCAGCGTTTGATCGAGGCTGCGACATCCGCGCCGGTCACATCCGCGCCGTCGTGGAATTTCAGCCCGTCGCGCAGGGTGAAGGTGTAGACCAGCCCGTCGTCAGAGACGGTATGGGTGTTGACCATTTGCGGCTGTGGCACCAGATCTGAATCAAGTGCGTAGAGCGTATCAAAAATCATGTAGCCATGGTTGCGGCTCATGTAGGCGGTGGTCAGGATCGGGTCCAGAACCCGCAAGTCCGAGTGTTTGACCGCGCGCAGCGTCTGCGCATCGGCCATGCCCGCGATCAGCGCGGTTGCCGCGACAGTAGCTGCGAACATCGTGCCGCGTATAAGACCGCTTAGGCCCCTTGGCTTCGTTTTCAATGTCATTGGAATAGTCATTGGGTACTCCCCTGAGTGTTGGAAAATTATGCGCCGGGCATGATCCACCCTTTTATGCGCGTCGTGTTCTGGTCAATTTGCAGTTACTGCCCTCCTCTCTTTTTGTGGTGTGAATGATGCGCCCAGCGGCTCAAGCCGGATGCCGGGTGCCAGATTGGTCCATGGCAGGCTCGCGGGGCTGATCGGCATCGGGCCGGGTGCCGTGCATGTCAGGATTGTCTCGGCGATGTCGTCGAAATCGGCACGGAAATGGACCGAGCTTTTCACGACCAGGATCGCCTGATCCTCCGGCACGATGCCAACGGTGCGAAACATCTCTCGGTCCGCCATCTGCGCCTTGTTGGTGGTCACGACCACGCGCACGTCACCAATCCTCAGACAGGCGGACGGTCCCACGTCCATCGGCGCGCCGCCGTAGAAGGGGCCGGTTGCGATGAATTTGCCGTCAGTCAGCGTCTCAACTGTAAAGCGCGCCATGAACGGTGCGTCGCCGACAACGCCCGATTGACCGCCAAGCGCAATCTCGATCTGTGCGCCCTTGCCCGCCACATGCGCAGCCTGTGCCGCGGCAGGATCAACCATATTCCCGATCGCCCCCGATGCGCCCAGCTCCACCATCGCCCGCAGCATGCCGGTCGTATTGCTGTCACCGCCCGCGCCGGGGTTGTCTTGCGTATCAGCGATCACCACTGGTTTGGAGGCGTCGCGCGCGATGCGCATTGCCTCGATCACGCCAGCGTCCGGCCCGAAGCTTTCACCGGCAAGTGCACTCTCTGCGTCCAACACCGCGCGATTGATCGTGTCAGCGGCATGCTCGGCGGCGGCTTGGGTGGTGCCGTAGCTGACCACCGTCGGCCCGCAGCCTGGAAAATCCGCCGCCGGAAAGCCGAAAAAGAAGGAGGTACTCGCCACGTCGCCGCCCTCCTGAGCCGCTGTCAGATCATAAAGAGTGCGACCCGGCTCTTGCCGCGTGCTTTGCCAGGCGATGGGGACAAGGAACGGAAGCCTGCGGAACGCCTTTGCGAAAGGCGCACCGCGCGCCATGAGGGTCTCCAGCTGTTTCGCTGCGCGTAGGCCCGTGTCAGCCATGTCGACATGAGGATAGGTTCGGAACCCCACCAGCACATCTGACGCCGCGACCATCTTTTCCGTGATGTTACCGTGCAGGTCCAGCGCGGCAGCAATGGGAACGTGCGGCCCCACGGCGTTGCGCACGCGTTCAAGAAGTTCTCCCTCGCCATCGTCGAGGTGTTCGGCGACCATCGCGCCGTGCAGGTCTAGAAACACGCCGTCGATTGGCCCCGCCGAAAGAATGCCCGCTATTATATCGTCTGTGATGCTTTCGTAGGCAGCTTTGGACACATGTGCCGACGGAATTGCCCCTGCCCACAGGATCGGGACCATATCCCATCCCGCTGATTCGCCAAAAGTGACCGCGCCGCCGATCCCCAGATTGATGTCGCGTCCCTGCGTCAGCACTGCCGCACCACGCGCCAATGGCATGTAGCCGCCGCCTTGGACGAAGTCGCTCATCTGCGCCTTGCTAGGCGCAAACGTGTTTGTTTCGTGCAAAAAACCGGCCAGCGCCACGCGCTTTGACATCGTATTCCCCCTGATCTGCCGCGCACAAGGAGGAGGCAACTCTCCCCGTAATCGCCGCAACAAAGTATTGCATCGCAATATAATCGCATCGTATAGAAATCGTAGAGCCTAGGATTACCCTAAGTCAATGAACTCCCACAGGGAGGGCCAAGATGCCCCGCAACACCACCCGCGCAGAGCCGGGAAAACGGGCACTGTCCGACGATGAACGCGGCGGATCGCTGTTTGTTCAGTCGGTGGAAAAGGCGATGGCCGTGCTGGCAGCATTTCACCATGCAGACGGCCCGCTTACGCTGACCGATATCGCAGCGCGCGCCGGATTGGACCGAAGTGCTGCCCAACGCATGGTACACACGCTGCGGGCAACCGGCTATATCGAACGCAATGCAGACGGGCATGGCTTTGTCCCAGGTCTGCGCATCCTTGATCACACGCTTGATTACCTGCGGATCAACCCGCTGGTGCGGCAGGCCACACCGGTGCTGCAGGAATTGCGCGCCTCGGTGCGCGAGCGGGTCGACCTGTCGCTGGTCGATGATCTGCGGCTGGTCTATGCGGTGCGGCTTCAGACCAAGCGTCAGACCTTCAACACGACCATAGTAGGTCACAGCGTGCCGATATTTTGCACCTCGGGCGGTTGGGCAGTGCTTGCGCGGATGTCGCAGGACCGCGCGCGTGATCTGATCGAACGCTCGGACCGGCGCCCGTTTACACCCCACACCATCACAGAGGTGGATGCACTGATGGAAGAAGTCGCACAGACCCGTGCGCGCGGCTACTCGCTGACCGTAGACCAGATTTTGCTGGGCGAGATCGCGATGGGTTTCGCCATTCTTGATAGCACTGGTGCGCCGCACGCGGCCATCCACATTGCAGGCTCCACCTCCGAGTGGACGCCGGAAGATTATGCCGCGCGCGTGGCCCCGCTGGGTCAGCAAGCCGCCCGCGCGCTGAGTAGATATTGATCAGATTACAGGAACCGACCCCATGGACCCTCTCACACTTCCCGGCCTTCACGCTCCCGCCAGCATCTCGATCGACAGCTGGGGCATGGCCCACATCCGAGCCGAAAATGATCACGATGCGTTCTTTTTGCAGGGCCTCAATGCCGCGCGCGACCGGCTTTGGCAGATAGATCTGTGGCGCAAACGCGGGCTGGGCCTGCTTGCTGCGGACTTTGGACCGGGCTATCTGATGCAGGATCGCGCGGCGCGGCTGTTTCTCTACCGGGGTGACATGGCACCGGAATGGGCCGCCTACGGGGTCGACGCCAAAGCCATCTGCACTGCCTTTGCCAAAGGCATCAACGCCGCTGTTGATTTGATTGCAACCGGCACATGGCCCCTGCCCCCGGAATTCACAGAACTGGGCACCCGGCCTGCCCATTGGTCGCCCGAGGACGTCGTGCGCATCCGCACGCATTGCCTGTCGCGCAACGCCACGTCCGAGCTGGCGCGGATGCAGGTCCACCGTCTGGCAGATGCGCAGACGGACCTGATGCGCGTGCCGCTGAGCCCGCCTGTGCCAGACACGGAATGGGAAACGACCGGCGATTGTGAACTGCCGGCGGGTGCGCTGGCGGTGTATGAACTGGCGACCGCGCCCGTCACCTTCCAGCGTGCACGCCTTGACGCCACGCTGGCAGAGGCGGACCGCTGGACCACCACAGACGCGCGCAAAACCGTGCAGCCGACGCCCCCCGCGATGGAGGGGTCCAACAACTGGGCCATCGCACCGGCCCTGACCAAGACAGGCCGCGCAATCATGGCCTCCGATCCGCACCGCCTGCATGCAGCTCCCTCGCTGCGCTATATGGTCCATCTTGATGCACCGGGGCTGAACATCATCGGCGCGGGCGAACCGTCGTCGCCCGGCATCATGGCAGGCCACAACGGCACGGCGGCATTCAGCCTGACGATCTTTTGCGCCGATCAGGAAGACGTTATGGTCTATGAAACGGATGCGGAAGGCACCGCCTACCGCTACGGGGACGGAACCGAAGCGATCACCCGCATCGAAGAAAGCTTTGCCGTCAAAGGACATCCCAACCAAATTCTGCCGCTCGATTTCACCCGTCACGGCCCTGTGGTATACAATGAGGGTGGCACGGCGGCTGCGGTCCGCACCGTCTTTACCGATCCGGGCACCGCGCCCTACATGGCAAGCCTCAAGGCAATGCGCGCCACCTCGGTGTCCGATTTCCGCACAGCATTGACGACATGGGGCGCGCCCTCGGTCAACATGGTCTACGCCGATACCACCGGCGACATCTGCTGGCAGGCGGCTGCCTATGTGCCGCAGCGCACCGGCTGGCGCGGGCTGATGCCTGTGGCAGGCGATGGGCGGTACGAGTGGACGGGCTACATGACCGCCGCGGACCTGCCTGCCATGGTCAACCCCGCCTGTGGCTATGTGCATTCAGCAAACGAAATGAACCTGCCCGCCACATGGGACCACGATGCACACCCCGTCGGGTTCGAGTGGTTCGAGGACGGGCGAGCGGACCGCATCGCGGATGTTATCGCGCAAGGCGGCGCACGCGATGTAGCCGAAAACTGCGCCCTGCAATGCGATGCGTTTTCGCAAGTGGCGCTTGATCTGGTCGCGCTTTTACCTGACGGGCACAAGGCCACGCAACTGCTGCGCGGCTGGGACGGCCATGCCCGCACCACAAGTGCGGCGGCACTGCTGTTCGAGGTCTGGCTGTCGCTGCACCTGCGCCCTGCCCTGTTGGCCCAGATCGCGCCCGATGCAAAGCTGCGCGCCTATCTGGCACCCGGCAATATTCCCACTGTAGTGCGAGCGCTGCGCGGTGAGGTGGAGGGGCTCATGCCTGCCGACACCGAGGCGCTTCTGACCGACACGCTGGTCGCCGCATGGGAGGACGTGCGCCACCGCTGTGGTCACGATCCCAGCGGCTGGCAGTGGGGCGACCTGCACAAAGGTTACTTCGACCACGCCCTCACACCTCTGAGCAAGGGCCATGATGTGGGTCCCGTCGCATCCGCAGGCAGCAGCACGACAGTGATGATGGGCCATTATGAGGCCCACGACTTTCGCGTCCGTAACGGCGCATCGGTGCGCATGGTTGTCGACGTGGGCGCGTGGGACAACAGCGTATGGATCAACGCCCCGGGCCAGTCCGGCACGCCCGGTGACGCGCATTACGATGACCTGACAGCACTTTGGGCGGCGGGTGCCTATGTGCCGATGCTCTACTCTGCTTCGGCCGTGGACGCGGCGACCCGCACGCGAATCACGCTAGTCCCGCAGGGGGGATAATCCGCACCAACCCGCGATGAACAGCGCCAGCACCTTGGTCAGCTCGCGGACCGAAGCCAGCTCGACACGCTCGTCAAAGCCGTGGATGTTTTGCGCCCGCGGCCCGATGCAAAATGCAGGGATGCCGTAGTAAAGCCCGTAGAACCGCGTATCGGTCAGCGCGGTCATCTTGCTTTCTTCAAGCACTGCACCATCAAAAACGGTGCCATAGGCCTCCTGCATCACGGCCAGCGCAGGGTCGGCTTCGGCACCCAGCACATAGCCTTCGGCCTGAAAACCGTTCCACACGACGTCCGGCGGACTGTTGGACAAAAACGGATGATCCCGCGCTGCCGAAGTGACGCATGCTTCGATCTCCGCCTTAGCCTGCGCCAGATCCTGCCCCGGCAATACGCCCATGCGGCAGTCGATATCGCACCACGCCGGCACGCTTGACGCCCAATCGCCGCCCGCAATCTTGCCTGCGTTGAAATTCAGCGGATGCGGCACGTCGCTGTACACCGGATCGGCAGCGGCGCGGTCGTTCCACTCTGCCTCAAGTTCCTGCAAGGCACGGATCATGTCATAGCCCGCCATGATCGCGTTGGACCCGTCGCCGGCCACGGACACATGCACCGGCTTGCCGCGAACGCGCAGGCGAAACCACAGCGCGCCTACTTGCGCACGGTTGATGGTGAAATCCGACGGCTCCGGCAACACGGCGGCGTCCGCGCGGTAGCCGCGCTGCAACACCGACAGCGCCCCCATACCGGTGCTCTCTTCCTCGATTACCGATTGAAAATGCACGGTGGCCGCAGGCGCAAACCCGGCAGCGCGCAACGCATCCAGCGCAAACAGCGCCGCAACCGTCCCGGCCTTCATATCGCCCGCTCCGCGCCCGTACATCCAGCCGTCCACAATCCTTGGATCATAGGGTGGATGGGTCCACATCTCTGCAGGCCCGGGCGGCACCACGTCCAGATGACCTTGCAGGATCAGCGAGCGGCCCTTGACCTCGGCAGGTCTGTGACTGCCAACCACACTGCGCGCACGGCTGAAATCTCCGATGACCGGACCAAAGCCGCGGAGTGGTTGTAGATCCTTGATGTCGATGGTCCAGTCGTCGACCTCATAGCCGCGCGTGCGCAGCGCATCGGCCATGAAATCCTGCGCCGGTGCCTCCTGAAACCGCTCGCTGGGTATTGCGACGAACCGCGCGAGAAAGTCGGTCTGATCTGCGAACCCCGCCTCCACGGCGTGGGTGATTGCGGCGACCGTTTCGGCCGGCAAGGAAAGGGGCAGTGGCGTATCTGATGTCATCGGTGCACTCCGTATGCTGATCTGGCCCCAGCATCCGCATCTACCCCACCCGCGTCAATCGCCACCGAAGAGGCTGGGATTGCAACTGTGTTTGGTCGCCGCGCGACGCTGAGTGCTCGCCCTGCCCGCCCCGAACGGTTTTGCTCTGACAGTGTGTGTGATCACAGTGAGACATAGTTCACAGACAAAATTGATTTTTGGGTTAATCATAAAATACCGCCGGATGGCGGCTTTCAATTTGGAGGATCGAAAATGATCAAACTCAGCACATTGAATGGACGTTCCACCACCGTCGAACCAGAGAAAATCGGTGCCCTCGATGCGATACTGCGTGGCGGCGTGTCCGAACGTGGGTCGCCCGGCTATGATGAGGCGCGGATCATCTGGAACGGGATGGTTGATCGCAATCCGGGGCTGGTCGTACACGCCAGAGGAGCGAGCGATGTTCAAAAGGCCGTCGCCTTTGCACGTGACCACAACCTGTTGATGTCCATTCGGTCTGGCGGGCACCAAATTGCCGGGCACGCGGTGGTGGATGGGGCTTTGTTGCTGGATCTATCTGCCATGACATCAGTCAGCGTCGATCCGGTTGCCAAAACCGCTCGGGTCGAACCCGGCGCTTTGTTGAGCGACGTGGATAAGGAAACACAGGCACACGGGCTGGTTGTTCCCACGGGCATCAACTCGACAACGGGAATTGCCGGTCTGACCCTTGGTGGTGGATTTGGTTGGACAACGCGCAAGTTCGGCATGACAATCGACAACTTGCTGGCCGCCGAGGTGGTTACCGCCGACGGGGAGATCCTTGTCTGCGACGCCCATCAGAATGCCGATCTGTATTGGGCGCTGCGTGGCGGAGGTGGTAACTTTGGTGTTGTGACAGCCTTTCATTTCCAGCTGCACGCCCTCGGCCCAGAGGTGATGTCCGGGCTGATCGTCCATCCGATCTCGGAGGCACCGACGCTGCTGCGCGAATTGACGACGATAACTGAAACGGCAGATGATGCGCTGACGGTTTGGACGGTCATGCGAAAAGCGCCGCCCCTGCCTTTCTTGCCCGAAGAGTGGCATGGAAAGGAGGTGCTGATCTTCGCGGCTTGCTATGCTGGTGACATGGCCAAGGGTGAAAAAGCCTTGGCTGGCCTGCGCGCTCTGGGGGACCCGATTGTGGACGTGATCAGCCCACACCCGTTTGTGGGTTGGCAGGCCGCTTTTGATCCGCTGCTGACCGCTGGCGAAAGAAACTATTGGAAAAGTCACGACTTTTCCAGCCTGCCAGATCAGGCGATCAAGACGCTTGTTGAAGCGATCGCTCATCTGCCCGATCCGCAGTCCGAGGTGTTTATCGCA
This sequence comes from Sulfitobacter sp., assembly GCA_024636405.1. The sequence continues at coordinate 41,550 of JAGXHC010000252.1, forward strand.
CATGTGGGTGGCGCAATGGCACGCGTCCCGGTTGACGAAACGGCCTATCCTGAACGGTCTGCGCATTTCATCATGAATGTGCACACACGTTGGAGCGCCGCAGACAAGGACGAGGCTTGCATATCGTGGGCGCGCAAGTTGTATAACGAGATGGCACCTTATTCGACGGGAAGTGCCTATGTGAACTTCATGCCCGAAGATGAGGTCGACCGGGTCGGCAGCGTCTATGGCGACAACATGCAAAGACTTTCGCAGATCAAGGCAAGATACGATCCGACCAACTTTTTTCGCTGCAATCACAATATATTTCCGGCCGGGGCCGCCGTCGCTGCAGAATAACGAAGGGGGTAAAACCTTGGGACGTTGGGCGTGAGAAGCCTTGCGTTCCGAGTGCTTGTTGGGGTGCAGTCTTTCAAGAGCGCTTGATTTTTGATGTTTAAATGGAATTGTAGCGGTGTACCGCAATAACAATTTATTGGTACTTCAGGTGACTGTTCCGGACCCGGCAATAGCGAAACCATCTGGAATGCGTTAACTTGATCGGCGTACCCTCAAGCAGCATTTGGTTTGGTATGAGCATGGACATCAACATCTGGCTGAACGATCTGGGTCTGCACCAGTACACTGATGCGTTCCGGCAAAACGATGTCGACGAGCAGGTCTTGCCCCTTTTGACGAGCGAAGATCTGAAAGAACTGGGCGTCAGCCTTGGACACAGAAAGCTCATTCTGGCTGCAATCCAAAACCTGACAGACGGGCCCACCAATATTTTACCAGATGCCCATGACACCGCCGAGGCGGTCGCGTCAGAGCCTTCTCTGGCCGTGGCACCCGATACGCGACCGGGGCCCTCCAAGAAGCCCATTACTGCGGCCGCTGCGGAACGCCGACACCTGACAGTCTTGTTTGCAGATCTTGTCGGCTCGACAGAATTGACCAATCGGTTCGATCCTGAAGTCATGCGTGTGCTGCTGCAACGCTATCAGGATGCGGTTGCAGGGTCGGTCAGTCGATACGGCGGATACGTTGCGAAGTACCTGGGAGATGGTTTGCTGGTCTTCTTTGGATGGCCTCGTGCCTACGAAGATCATGCCGTGCGTGCCATCAAGGCTGCGCTGGATGCCGTGAAACGCGTCAATGAACAGCACACACCGGATGGCGTGCCGCTGTCTGTCCGTATCGGCGTTGCCAGCGGCGAGGTCGTCGTGGGCGATACAATCGGTGAAAACATCTACGAAGAAGGCGCTATGACGGGGCCCATCCTGAACCTCGCCGCACGCATTCAGGAGCATGCGCCGCCCAACTCGATCGTGCTGCCGGAAGAGGGCATGGAAGTAGCGCTGCGCCGGATTTTCGAGTTTTCCTCACTCGGGCCGGTGTCGCTGAAGGGATTTGATGCGCCTCGCACGTTGCTGCAGGTCAAAGGCGAGCGCAGTGCCGAAAGCCGTTTCCGCGCCACTCAGAACGAAAACGCGATCCACACCCTCGTGGGTCGCGATCTCGAAAAGGGCATCCTGAAACAAGCGTGGCAGCGGGCGCAGAGCGGAGCAGGAGAAGTTGTCTTGCTGAGCGGCGAAGCAGGTATTGGCAAATCCCGGCTGATTGAAGATTTTCTGACCGACGATAGCGTTGCTGGAAGCGCGGATATAATCAGGTTGAATTGCTCTCCTTATCTGACCAGCAGCCCGTTCCACCCTGTTACAGAACGCATGACCCAAGACGCAGGAGTTAAACCCGGATTTGACGATGAACGCATTTTGGCACATTTGCGCACAATGCTTGAAGAAAGGTCGGGACTGAAGTGGCAGAATGTCCTTCCTGTTTTCGCGGCCCTTGTCGCACCACGCAGCACAGTTGCACAGGATGTCTTTGCAATGTCTCCGAAAGAACAGCGCGACATTACCATCCAGACGCTGATCAATACCGTAAAATTCCGTGCAAGCGCGCAACCTGTGATACTGTTTGTTGAAGATGCACATTGGATCGACCCTTCGACCCACGCGCTTCTCGACCGCTTCAAGGACATTTGCGCCGACCTGCCCTTGATGGTTCTGATATCTCACAGGCCCGAATGGTCTCTTGATCAGTCCGAAGGCGACGCACATGTACAAACGCTGCGGTTGCGCCGCTTCGACACGGATCATGTCGCCGATTTGGTGTGGAATATCTCGGGGCGGGAGCCGGACCAAAATCTGATCAAGATGATCATCGAAAAGACCGATGGCGTGCCGCTTTTCGTGGAGGAGTTGACCCGTGCGATCATGGCATCCGGCGACAAGAGCAAGATCAATGTTCCCTCGTCATTGAAGGGCGCGCTGATGGCGAGGCTGGATGCGGTCTCGCATGATGCCAAACAGGTCGCTCTGGCAAGCGCTGTAATCGGTCGGGAGTTCGAGCCGACCTTGCTGATCGAAGCGATGTCAGGCAGCCAGATCGCCGTTCCCAAGTGCCTCGAAGAACTGCGAAAATCAGGCCTGATTTTCGAAAGTGGCCACAGCAGGGGCACCTATGTCTTTCGCCATGCGCTTATCCGCGACACGGCCTATCAATCGATGCTGGCATCGACACGCAGGCAACAGCATGCACGGGTTGCGCAAGCCATGATCAAATTGCGGTCTTCCGAAGTCGACCGTCAGCCAGAGCTTGTTGCCCGCCACCTGACCGAAGCTGAAGACTGGTCCGCTGCTTTTGAACGATGGTGCTCTGCAACCGAAATGGCTCTGGCCCGTTCGGCGGGCCATGAGGCGATGGCAAACGCGCAGGAAGCAACCGAGGCGGCGCAGCAACTGGGAGAGGAACCAACTCTTGAAGGGATAACTGCGAAAATCCTGATCGGAAGAAGCTACGACAGTGTTGGTCGCCTGCCAGAGAGTACCGTAGTCTTGGAAGAGGCATGGGACGCCGCAGGCAAGCTTGGAAACGTCCAACTTGGGGCCGATGCTGCGACCCGTTTTGCCGATACCGCGATGATGTCAGGTCGGTGGCATCAAAAGGCGATAGACTTTTGCCTGCTGGCTTTGAAAGCGCTGCCAAAGCAGGACGAAGTGCGTCGATGCGGACTGATGAGCCAGCTTGCGCGTGCCTACATGTTCAGCGGGAATTTTCGGGAAAGCCATAAGTTTGGCAAAGAAACCATGGAATTGGCAGCCAAACTGGAAGATCCCAAGGCGCAGTTTTCTGTCATGATGGCGCGCTATGGCGCTCCTGCCGTGGCACGCAGCAAGGACGAACTGGAGCATTGGCGCGACAATCTTGAGGCGATGCATGAAATCGCGGAGAAACTTGGCGGCATCGATCAAGGAAGGGACAGGACACTCAGCCTGTTTGTGGGTGCCGAAATGGCGGATCGTCAGCTTATGGATCATTCGCTGGATCTGTTGACCGAGATTTCCGGCAAGGAAAACCACCTGCAGCTCTACTGGGTGCAAATCCATGCCCGTGCAATGGTCAACATTCTGAACGGCGATTTCAAGCGGGCCGAGCAATATGCGAATGAAGCCGTAAAAATCGGCCGCAAGACGCATGGGGCGCATGTTGAAGGTGTCTACGGTGTCCAGATGTTCACAATTCGCCGCGAGCAAAGCCGCCTGCAAGAGGTGGCCCCGGTCATCAAAAGTCTCATGACCGAGAGCCCTGAAGATGCAAGCTGGAAGCCCGGCTTTGGACTGATTGCTGCCGAGCTTGGCTTTAACGACGCCGCAGAGCGCATTCTGAACGAACTGGCGGAAACCGGTTTCGAACTACCCCGCGATGCCATGTATTCCACCACACTTTCCTATCTGGCAGACATCTGTGTCGCCGTAGAACACCTTGAACATGCAAAGACCATTTACGACATGCTGCTGCCTTACGAGCGTCTGACCATAACCGCTGGTGCGACGACTGTTTGCGCAGGGGCCGGAGCGCGAAGGCTTGGCAGTCTGGCCGCTTTGATGGGGGACTGGAACGCATCGGATCACATGTTTGAAACGGCCATGGAAATCGACACCGGAATGAATGCCCCGCCCTGGATCGCCCATAGCAAATCGGCTTTTGCCTCAGCTTTGCGGCGGCGCGGCAGAAAACAGGATCAAGAGCGTGGTTTTCAACTGGAAGCTGAAGCGTTGGCAACAGCCCAAAAACTCGGTATGATTGCACTCACAGCCAAGATCAAAGGTCAGGCTACTTAGGGCTGGCTTTCTCGTGTAGGAGAGTAAGATGGCAAGATTCATTATTGAGAGAAACTTTGCTGAAAAACTTGAAGTCGACGACGACGCCAAGAAGCACATCAAACAGATCAACGACGAAGAAGGCGTAGAATGGATCTTTTCGTTTCTCAGCGCAGACAAGCGTAAAACCTATTGCCTGTATGAAGCGCCGAACGAGGATAGCTTGCGCAAGGCAGCAGAGCGACTGAACATTCCCGCTGACGTGATCACGCCCGTGGATCGCATAGACCCCGGCATTTTTGCCTGATTGGAGCGCTGAGGGAACGCCATACAGCCCGATCTGCCTCGCGATTTTCAGTCATTCGCGCTGGCGGTTTGACGGCGATTTCGTCCGCACGTAACGATTGCTCGGCAGCCAAGGTTTTTGTCAGCGTCCGAACTTGATCAGGTTTGCGAAAGCTGGGCAGACCCCGCTGCTTTTCGCGGGGCACCATTCAGGCTGACAAGCTTCCAGCTCTATCCGTGAAGACACTGCACCAGCCCCTTGCGAGTTACCCACTCAGGGGCATCTGGCAATTGCATTGCGGTGTATGACTTTCAAGCTGGAAGCTTCCCCAGGGTCCGCCGCTCCCCCAGTCTGCAAAAGTCCCCTTACTGGGCGTTTTTTCCCAACGTATCCACGACTTGAGCGTGCTGAACCACAGACCAATCTTCATGCTCTTTTCGACGATAAACAGAGGTGCACGCGGCGGTGAAACACTTCTCGTCCTTCTCGGCTTTGACCCGGTAGCCCACGACGATAAGACCTTCTTCAGGCCGGGATATCGTCTTGTCAGAAAACGTCACCGCGTCCCAATCGGGTGTTCCGCTGACCGCTTCGACCGCCGCCTTGCCGCTCAAAAGATACGGCGCGTGACTGAGCGCCATAATGCAGTCAGGGTCGACCTGCTCGTGATAGCGCTCTTCCGAAGCGCGCCAGAGGCTTTCCTCAAAATTCCAAACCCGATCGTCGTCCATGGTACTCTCCTTACTTGTAACTTGTACGCAGTTTAACCTGAAGCCTTGGCCCGCAATTTCAAGGCTGACCTGCCAGTCAACTTGCACCCGGTTTGCCCATATCTGGCCAAAATCATATCCGCCAATCCCCAAACGATCCACGCGTCCGCCTTCAGATCGCAAAACCTGACCATCAAACCATGCTTGTGTGCATACCGCACAGAAAGACCGATCTCAAAATTAAAGACGGCGCAGATGGCGTTGCAAAGAAACGATATTTAGGGGTGCTTTTCCATATCGCAGGGCGGGATGCGAAACAGGCGCAGTCAAACAGACGCTTCGCCCGGACACACCTTCCAACGGGGCGAACCAATTCGATCCATTTCCGGCTCTACATTGATTCGAGGATGCCATGCTGCCAAATTTCCAGGTACTCCCCCTCGATATGTCTAAATTTCAGGCACTCATCTCTCATATTTTATGCGTTATCGTTACAAATCCTTCAGGCCGTCAAAAGTTTTCCTTGCTTTGAGTCGAAAACTGCGGCCCGATGAACCTATGCTGAATTGGTTCTGAAAGGTGCGGAATGCCCGATCACTACTGTGACAACTCCTCGCTTGCGCTGGAACGTCTGCGCGCGATGCTGCGCGATATCCCCGCAACCGGACAAAGCCGGATCCCGACAGAACGCCAGTTGGCGGAAAATCTGGGTATCAGCCGCCGTTCGGTGCGCCGCGCACTGGAAGTGCTTGAGGCAGAGGGGCTGGTCTGGCGGCGTCAGGGCGCGGGCACCTTTGCAGGGCCACGCCCCGATACGCTGAGCGACTATCCAGACAGCAATCCGAATTTCTCCGAGGTGATGGAAGTTCGCCTGCGGCTTGAGCCACAGCTGGCACAGTTGGCCGCCCTGCGCGCCACCGCTGCGGATGTTGGACGCATGCGCGACATTCTTGACCGGCTCAATGGCACCGATGATGCGGACGGGCGCGAATTGTGGGATTCAGCCCTGCACCGCGAAATTGCGCGGGCGGCGGGCAACAAGTTCTTTCTGGCGATCTTTGATTCAATGGATCAGGCCCGCCATGACGAAACGTGGCGCGCCCTGCGCGAGCGGGCGCGAAGCCGCGCCAACCTGTCCGTGACAACGCGCCAGCACAGCGAGCTTGTGGATGCCATCGCCGATCATGATCCGGTGCGGGCCGGTGCGGCGATGCGCGCACATCTGATGGCGTTGAACGAAGCCATCTTGAGGCTGACATCGCTAGAGGGGCTTGAAGATGCATCCTGAACCAGTTCTTGACGTGCAAGACCTGTCGATCCGGTTCCGCGGGCAACCTGTCGATCTGATCGACCGTGTCAGCTTCCAGATCGCGCGCGGTAAGACGTTGTGCCTTGTCGGTGAATCGGGCTGTGGAAAATCCGTCACATCGCTGGCCATCATGGGGCTGTTGCCCAAGCGCGCGGCCAGCGTGACAAACGGATCGGTCAGCTTCAACGGACAGGATATGCTGGGGCTGTCGGAAACGGCAATCGAAGACCTGCGCGGCAACCGCATGGCGATGATCTTTCAGGAACCGATGACCAGCCTTAACCCGGCCTTTACCGTCGGTCACCAAGTGGCCGAGGCCGTGCGTCGCCACAAGCTTTGCAGTAAGCCCGAAGCCCGCGACCGCGCGCTGGAGATGTTTCGTAAGGTCAGAATGCCCGCGGCAGAGAAACGGTTGGATGATTACCCGCACCAGATGTCTGGCGGGATGCGCCAACGCGTGATGATCGCCATGGCGCTGGCCAATGATCCCGCACTGCTGATCGCGGATGAACCGACGACCGCGCTCGATGTGACCATTCAGGCGCAGATTTTGGACCTGATGCGCGAATTGCAGGACGAAACCGGTGCGGCACTTTTGATGATCACCCATGATCTGGGTGTCGTCGCCGAAATCGCCGATGACGTGGCGGTTATGTATGCGGGTCGGGTCGTCGAAAGTGGCCCGGTGGCGGGCATTTTCGAAGAACCGCAGCATCCCTATACGTTGGGCCTGATGGGCTCGATGCCCGCCATCACCGGGCGGCAGGGCCGGTTGCTGACTGTCCCCGGATCGGTGCCGCCGCCGGATGCGATGCCTCCGGGTTGCCGCTTTGCGACGCGCTGCCCCTTTGTCACCCAGACCTGCGAGACGGTGCGCCCTGACCTGACGACCGACAAAAGCGGCCATGCAGTCGCCTGTCTGCGCACGCCGCTGGAAACAATGGTGGCGGCGCAATGACCGAGATCATCCTTGAAGCCCGCGATCTGCACCGCCGCTTTGACCAGGGCGGGGGCCTGTTTACGAAAAAGACGACAATCCACGCAGTCAACGGCGTGTCGATGCAGGTGCGTCGGGGCGAAACCTTTGCCATCGTCGGGGAATCCGGCTGCGGTAAATCGACATTGGCGCGGCTGCTCTTGCGCCTGATCGATCCCAGCGAAGGACAGGTGATTTACGAAGGGCAGGACCTGACGGAATTGGGCAATGTGCAGATGCGCGCCCTCAGGTCCGATCTTCAATTCATCTTTCAGGACCCGTTTTCGTCGCTTAATCCGCGCATGACCGTAGCATCGATCATTGCCGAACCGTTGCGGGTGCACAGCCGCCTTTCCGCAAAGGAAAGGCGCGTCAAGGTGGCCGAACTGATGACCCGCGTGGGATTGCGGCCAGATATGGCAGACCGGTATCCGCATGAATTTTCGGGCGGGCAACGGCAGCGGATATGCATTGCACGCGCGCTTGCCTCGGGGCCGAAACTGCTGATCGGGGATGAACCGGTGTCGGCACTTGATGTGTCTGTACAGGCGCAGATCGTGAACCTGCTGGAGGATCTCAAGCAGGATCTGGGCCTGACGCTTGTTGTCATCGCCCATGACCTGTCCGTGATCCGCCACATGAGCGACCGCATCGCGGTGATGTATCTGGGCGAAATCGTCGAACTGGCCGACACTGAAACGCTCTTTACCGCGCCGCGCCACCCCTACACGCAGGCGCTGCTTTAGGCCATTCCGGTGCCCGTGCCGGGGGCGGCACGTGCGCGGACGGTTCTGGGAGGCGATATCCCGTCGCCCGCCAACCCGCCGCCCGGCTGCAAGTTCCACACCCGCTGCCCGCATGCGACCGACCTGTGCCGCACGGCAAAACCCGTCCTCGAAGGTGACGGCCACCAGATCGCCTGCCATCACCATAAATCCCTGCCCAATCCGGTGCTGCCCGTGGCCAGTTCCGGTTCCCGCAGCCCTGCCGCCGAGGCGCGCTTTGCGCTGTATCGTGCGGCGACCCAAAACAATAACACCAGCAAGGAGACGACCCCGTGAAAACAGCAACTCTCATGACGACGCTTCTGGCCTCTGTCGCGATGACGACAACGGCCTTTGCCGCTGATCTTCGGATCGGTCTGCAAGAAGACCCCGATGCACTAGACACCGATCAGGCCCGCACTTTTGTCGGCCGGATCGTTTTTGAATCGCTTTGCGACAAATTGGTCAACATCACACCTGACTTGGATTTCGTGCCCGAACTGGCCACATCGTGGAGCTGGTCTGAGGACGGCCAGACGCTGACGATGCAGCTGCGCGACGATGCGCTATTCCACGATGGCACGCCCTTTGATGCCGCGGCAGTCGTTGCCAATATCGAACGGTCGAAAACCCTGACCGAAAGCCGCCGCAAATCCGAACTGACCTCGGTCGATACGGTTGTAGCCACCGGCCCGTTCGAGGTGACATTCAATCTTGCCTCACCCGATGCCACCCTGATCGCACAGCTGTCAGACCGTGCGGGGATGATGATTTCCCCAACTGCGGCCGCTGAAAAGGGTCTGGAACTGGCCAATAGCCCGGTCTGTTCAGGCCCCTATCAGTTCGTCGAGCGGATCCAGCAGGACCGCATCGTTCTGGAAAAATTCGCCGACCATTATGATGCTGACAGCTACAGCTTTGACCGGCTGGTCTTTTTGCCGATCCCCGATACAACCGTGCGTCTTGCCAACCTGCGTTCGGGCGATCTTGACATGCTGGAACGTCTGGCCCCGTCGGATGCGGCAAGCGTCAAGTCCGATGACAGCCTGCAATTCGCAGCGGCCACCAGCCTTGGCTATCAGGGCATCACCGTGAACGTCGATAACGGTGCGCGCTCTGAAACGCCCTTTGGTCAGGACAAGCGCGTGCGTCAGGCCCTGTCGCTGGCCATCGACCGCAACGTGATCAACGATGTCGTGTTCGAAGGGGTTTATGCTGCGGGCAACCAGCCGTTCCCGCCAACCTCGCCATGGTATAACCAATCCTTCCCAATTCTGGACCGCGATGTCGATGCGGCCAAGGCATTGCTGACCGAAGCCGGCCTGCCCGACGGGATCGCGATTGAAATACAGGCGCCCAACAATCCGGTGCAACTGCAGCTGATGCAGGTGGTGCAGGCCATGGCCGCCGAAGCAGGCATTGATATCTCGATCACCGCGACGGAATTCGCGACCATGCTGCAACAGCAGTCTGCAGGCAACTATGACGCTTCGCAGGTGGGCTGGTCGGGACGGACCGACCCCGACGGCAACATCCATTCCTTTGCCACCTGCGAAGGCGGGTTGAACGACAGCAAGTTCTGTTCCGAGGAGGTCAACACTCTTTTGAACGAGGCGCGGCTGTCAAACGACCCTGCCGATCGCAAGGTCAAGTATGACGCGGCCACCGCGATCCTGAATGACGAGATGCCGATCATCTATCTGTATCACCAGACATGGCTCTGGGCGATGTCGGACAAGGTGCAAGGCTTTACCGCCTATCCTGACGGCATGATCCGTCTGTCTGGCGTGACGATCGAGTAACGCGCCTGCACGGCACGGCCCTGCCCCTTTCGGGGGGCAGGCAAGCACCAATTGTCCGGGGCCGGATGGCCCGGGGCACAACCTGATATTACGGACAGGCCAATGTTGTTGTTCATCCTCCGCCGTATCCTAATTGCGGTTCCCACGCTGATCCTTGTTTCGATGTTCGTGTTCACCTTGCAGAAACTTCTGCCCGGCGATCCGATCCTCGTGATGGCAGGTGAAGACCGCGACCCCGAGGTGATCGCGCTTTTGCGGGAGAAATACCGCATGAACGAACCGTTGGTGATGCAGTATCTGTATTGGGCCCGCGATGTCCTGAGCGGTGATCTGGGCGTATCGCTGCGCACCAATGAACCGGTTCTCAGCCTGATCGCATCCAAGCTGCCGGTCACGATCCAGCTGGCCGTGATGTCGATGCTGTTTGCCTTTCTGGTCGGGATTCCCGCGGGAATCCTGTCGGCGGTCCGCAAGGGCACTTGGATCGACTGGCTGGCCAATCTTCTGGCGCTGTCAGGTTTGTCGATCCCGAATTTCTGGCTGGGGATCATGCTGATCCTGCTGGTCTCGGTCAATCTGGGCTGGTTGCCCGCGTCGGGCTATGAAAGTTTCTGGGTCGATCCGGTCAAATCCCTGACCACGATGATCATGCCCGCCTTTGTGCTGGGCACCGCACTGGCCGCGACGCTGATGCGCCACACCCGGTCAGCGATGCTGGGCGTGTTGCAGGCCGATTACGTGCGTACCGCACGGGCCAAGGGCCTGCGGGGGCGCGCAGTGATCCTCAAGCACGCGTTTCGCAATGCTGTCTTGCCGGTCGTCACCCTGTCGGCGCTGCTGTTTGGCGAATTGCTGGCCGGTGCCGTTCTGACCGAACAGATCTTTACCATCCCCGGTTTCGGAAAGCTGATCGTGGATGCGGTTTTCAACCGCGACTATGCCGTGGTGCAGGGCGTCGTGCTGTGCACGGCGGTTGGGTTCATCTTCATGAACCTTGTGGCGGATGTGCTTTACGTGATCCTGAACCCAAGACTGAGGACGTCACAATGAATGTTGCGAC
>JAGXHC010000253.1 GCA_024636405.1 Sulfitobacter sp.
CACAAATCCTACATAGCCCCGGTCGCACTTGGTCAGATCTGCGGGTTTGGTGCGCAAGGTTACCTTTTGGCTTTGGACGCGATTTCAGATCATCTCGAAAAATCATGAGCCTGCGAGAGTATCTTCATTCGATCGCACGGTGCCCGTCCATTGAAGATCTGTGGAATGCGCATGCCATCAAGATGGCAGAGTTCGGCTTTGACCGTGTGATGTACGGCTTTACCCGCTATCGCACATCGACGTCGCTTGGAGATCCGGAAGACTTTGTGATCCTGACCAATCACAGCGTTGAATATACTGAGGAATTCATCGGTGGCGGCCTCTATTTTCACGCGCCGATGGTGCATTGGGCGCTGAATCACGATGGCGCCTGCAGCTGGGCCGTCTTGTACGAAATGGCGCAGCAGCGTGCCATGACAACGCCCGAGAATCGCGTTTTCGACTTTAATCGCAAGATGGGCGTAACAGCGGGATATACTGTCAGCTTTCGCTCAATCTCGGCACGGTCGAAAGGTGCGATTGCGCTAACCGCGAAACAGGGCATGTCGCAAGGTGAGGTTGATGCCATCTGGCACACTCACGGAAACGATATCCAGCTGATGAACGAGATCGCGCACCTCAAAATACTGACCCTGCCCTACAACACCCCAAGCCGTGCTTTGACAGCGCGCCAGCGCGAGGCGCTTGAATGGGTCGGAGATGGCAAGACAATGCAGGACATTGCGGTCATTATGGGCCTGACTGCGGGAACCGTTGAAAAGCATTTGCGCCTCGCGCGCGAAGCGCTTTCAGTTGAGACAACGGCCCAGGCCGTGCTCAAGGCCGCTTTCGCCAACCAGATGTTCGTGATGGATGTCTGATCTTTCATCCGGTTTGGTTACAATTAGAAGTTGCGTGAGGTAAGGAATCCCTGACTGGCGCCCGGACAAAAGTTGACGCAAGGTTAACGTGTTCCCGGTCACAAGGTTAAACCTTCGGAAACAACGGCTCTCAAATCCCCGCCATTACAGGGCAAATCTGAGCCGCCTGGCACAGTTGGATCTATTTATCGATCCTACTGTCCGGGGTGTCTACGCCCTGCTCCTCCCCGAGCATTCCGTCAACTTGGGCGTATGGGGTGGGATAATTGCGTCCGCGATGTCCCGCCCCGCTGCCCATTTCAAAAATCCGTATGCCAACAAAAAAGGCGGGGCCGCTGATGTGCCCCGCCTCGCTTATAGCAATTGCAGATGGCTCAGCCTTTGGCAGCCTTGGCCACTTCTGCTGCAAAATCTTCTTTGATAACTTCGATGCCTTCGCCAACTTCCAGACGCACAAACCCGGTGATTGTGACGCCGGCTTCTTCGGCAGCCTTGCCGACGGTCAGGTCAGGGTTAACCACGAAAGACTGATTCAGCAGCGTCACCTCGGACATGTACTTTTGCATGCGGCCGACGATCATCTTTTCGATCACGGCTTCGGGCTTGCCGGATTCGCGGGCGATGTCCATCTGGACCTGCTTTTCCTTCTCGACCACTGCCGCATCAAGATCCGCTTCGGACAATGCCGCGGGATTTACAGCCGCGATATGCATCGCCACCTGTTTGCCGAATGCATCGTCACCGCCGGTCATTGCCACCAGAACGCCGATTTTGCCCATACCGGGGGCCGCGGCGTTGTGGACGTAAGACACAACCGTATCGCCATCGATGGTTGCCATGCGGCGCACGGACATGTTCTCGCCGATGGTGGCAATCTTGTCGGTGATGACGGTCTCGACGGTCTTGCCGCCCATGTCCGCAGCTTTCAGTGCGTCAATGTCTGATACACCGACAGCGATGTTTGCGATGCCTTCAACCATGGCCTGGAAATCCGAGTTCTTACCAACGAAATCGGTTTCGGAATTCACTTCGACTGCCACACCGTGACCGCCTTCGACCTTGACCGCGACCAGACCTTCGGCAGCGGTGCGACCGGATTTCTTGGCAGCCTTGGCCAGACCCTTGGTCCGCAGCCAGTCAACGGCTGCTTCCATGTCGCCGTCGTTTTCTGTCAGTGCCTTCTTGGCGTCCATCATGCCTGCGCCAGTGCTGTCGCGCAGTTCTTTGACCATGGATGCTGTAATTGCCATCTCTTGGTTCTCCTTTGGGAATACGAATGCAGGGCAAGCCCGCTGTCAGGTGAAGTCGGGGCAGGATATCCCTGCCCCGTGTTTCAGTGCCGCAAAACGGTTTAGCTCTCGGCTTTTGCTGCGGCCTTGGCGACGGTTTCCTTCGTGGACTCCAGATCAAGCGGCGCGTCCTTGGACATTGCGTCATTCGACACGGTCTCGACTGACGCATTGCCAACCTCAACGCCGGTCGATTCCTCGCTCAGTGCTTCTTCGGCGGGTGCTTCTTCCATGGCGCCAATATCGACACCTGCGGCACCGAGTTGTGCCGACATGCCGTCAAGCGCTGCACGGGCAGCCAGATCGCAATAAAGCGCAATCGCGCGTGCCGCGTCGTCGTTGCCGGGGATGATGTAATCAATGCCATCGGGTGGGCAGTTAGTGTCAACCACGGCCACAACCGGAATGCCCAGCTTGTTGGCTTCGGCAACGGCCAGCGCTTCCTTGCGCACGTCGATGACAAAAATCAGGTCAGGACGACCGCCCATTTCGCGGATACCGCCAAGGGACGCTTCAAGCTTGCCCTGGTCACGCTCCATGCCCAGCCGCTCTTTTTTGGTCAGACCCTCAAAGCCGCGCTCGGACTGCTCATCGATGTTCTTCAGACGGTTGATGGACTGCGACACCGTCTGCCAGTTGGTCAGCGTGCCCCCCAACCAGCGGTGGTTCATATAATACTGTGCGCATTTCTCGGCGGCATCTGCGACGGGCTGTGCCGCCTGACGCTTGGTGCCGACAAACAGGATGCTGCCACCCTTTGCGACGGTGTCACGAATGACCTGAAGCGCCTGTTCCAGCATCGGAACGGTCTGTGTCAGGTCCATGATATGGATGCCATTGCGCGCGCCATAGATATATGGACCCATACGGGGGTTCCAACGCTGCGTCTGGTGGCCGAAGTGTACGCCTGCTTCAAGCAGTTGGCGCATGGAGAACTCTGGAAGAGCCATGTCTTTATACCTTTCCGGTTTAGCCTCATCGGGGGTATGACATCATGTGATGCCAACCGGCGGACCAATAGGGATTTCTCCCCCATAGGCCCAACCCCGACTGCGGGTTTAAGTGGGGCGCGTATAGGCCAGCGCGTGGATATGCGCAAGGGGTATATGTTGCGCGACAAGGGCGCGCGCGCATGGCTTGCGGCCATGTAAGCGGCGATATTGGACGGTACGCATCAGACCGAGTTCGAAGGGTGGTGCGCGCGTACCTGATCCTCGCATTTCCTGGCCAGTGTTTTGCGGTTGGCAAAATCGGAGACCGCCAAGGGGACGGCGTATTTTACGGTCACCATGCCGTGCCTGGGCGCGGCAAGCGTGTCGCGCAAATGCGCCCCGAATGACATATCCCCCCACCACCCATAAAATCTCGGATCCTGCCCCGGTGGCGCGCTGTAGATCAGCGTGACGGGCTGAATAGCCATGTCTTGGCGCAGTTCTGAGGTGAAAAACGCCTCAAAGAGAGTTGTTTTAAATGGTAAAACCTGGTCCCCGTCGGTGCTTGTGCCTTCTGGAAAGAACAACAGGCGATGTCCGGCCAGCAATCGGTCCTGAAATACCTCGGTTTGCGCGCGTGCACGCGCCCGGTTGCGTTCGATAAACACCGTACCGGTTGCCTTGGCCAGCCATCCGATACCGGGCCAGCGGGCCACCTCGGACTTTGACACGAAATAGATGCGCTGCGCCGCGTTCAGCGCAAAGATGTCCAGCCATGAGGTGTGATTGGCAACGATCGCCCCGCGCTGCGTCATTGGTGTGCCAATGATCCGGTAGCCGATTCTCATGATGCGAAACGCGGAGCGGCAGACAAACTGCGTTATATAGGGCGTGACAGGTCGCCCTTGGCCGCACAGCGGCCTTTCCAAAAGACGCACCAGCAACATAAGCAAAAGACCACCGAAAACGACAATGCCCAATAGACCGCCACGCCAAAGCACCCGCAGCCATCCCACAGGTGACACGCGCAGCGGCGGTGGCGGTTTGGCGCTTTGCCATGTCGTCGTCATTTGTCCGTGCCGCCATAAATCCGCGCCTGCCGAACGCTTAACCGCGCAGTGTCCATGACCAGACAGACATCGACCGTGTTAAACGCGTGATCGACGAACGCGCCCTCACCGACACAGCCGCCCAAGCGCAGATATGCCTTGATCAGACTGGGGATCTTTACCATCGCCGCGCGCCGATCCAGGTCAGCTTCATCGATCAACGCCATGTTTTGAAATGACTTCATGCGCGCGCGCACCCGCAACTCCGGCGGTGCAAGATGTCGGTGATGCAGCAGTGACAAGGATTGCGCCAACACGGTCACATCTGTCCCGTGGAAGCTTGCCACGCCAAAAAGAACCTCAATCCGGTGGCGCGCGACATATCGCGCCAGCGCCGACCAAAGCTGGTGCATTGCCGTGCCGCCGCGTACTTTTGGATGCAGGCAGGACCGCCCCAGCTCAAGGATCCGTCGGCCCGAAGCAATCAGTGGCCCAAGGTCATATTCCGACGCGCTGTAGAACCCTCCGGCCTGTGCAGCCTGTTCCGTCCGCAAAAGCCGGTATACGCCGACCACGTTGCCTGAACTGATTTCCTTGAGCAGCAAATGATCGCAATAGGGGTCGAAGGCATCCCTTTCAAGCCGCAGGGCATGATCCACCATGTCCCCCTGCCCGCCAAGTTCGCTGACAAAGACATCATAGCGAAGCCGCTGCGCCGCCTGCAGATCCTCAAGGGTTTGTGCAAGCGTAACATGGTAAAGTGAAGCGGTGGTCGGGGTCATTGGCCAGCGGTGACCCTTCTGATGCAGTTCCGATTGCCA
The DNA here is from genome assembly GCA_024636405.1 of Sulfitobacter sp. The sequence goes on from JAGXHC010000253.1 coordinate 4,952, forward strand.
TAGGGAATGTGCCCTTCAAGCGCAATCCACTGTGCGGATCGACCAAAGCCGTGACAACGCGCTGTGGTTGTATTAATTGTCAGATAACCCGTTAACGTTTCGCCAATATTCATGCTTCATCAAAGACTGGCACAAGTCCAATGCGAAAGCCATCAATGACGATCTTGCCTTCATCCCTGAAATTCACGGTCAGCTTGCCCGCGATGTTGCTTTGGACCTGTCCTATGCCCCATTCAGCCCGGTCAGGATGGCGCACCAGCATGCCTGGCGCCAACATTGCATTCAGGTCTTCCATTCTTGTTCCTTTCCGCGGGGTGCGCCACTATGGGCTTCACTGACATTAACCTTGCTGACCTCATCGGCAGCCGCATCTGCCATGACTTGATATCCCCCATTGGCGCGATCAACAACGGGTTGGAGCTTTTGTCGATGTCCGACAATACCGCCGGGCCTGAGCTTGATCTGATCGGGCAAAGTGTGGAAAGTGCCAGCGCGAGCATCCGATTTTTCCGCATCGCATTCGGCGCATCGGGGGACCAGCTTGTTGGCAAGTCGGAAACTGCGTCGATCCTGCGCGATCTTTATCAAGGTGGTCGGCTGGATGTGATCTGGCAACCGGTTGAGGCGCAACCGCGCGCGGCAGTGCGGCTGACGTTTCTGGCCCTGCTTTGTCTTGAGACGGCCATGCCTTACGGTGGCGGCATCAGCGTGACCGAGGCCGATGGTGTCTGGACGTTGTGCGGGACCGCGGACAAACTGAACGTCAATCCGGATCTCTGGGGAATGCTCGCGGAACAAAGTTTTATCGGGGAACTGCAACCGGCACATGTTCAATTCGCGCTGCTGCCTGCCGTTGCCGGTGACCTGTCGCGCCGGATCGTTTCAAAAACTGACGCCACGACGGTCACCATTAAATTCTGACGTTGGCTTTGGACGGTCCCGTACCAGATTTTTGAATCCGATCAGATGATTGGCGCCCTTTCCGAACGTGCTGCCGTCTGCAAATTTTCGCCTGATCCGAAAGTGTATCTAAACTGCCATGTCGTCGCGGTGGATCAACGCCGCACGGCCAGGATAGCCAAGAACCTGCTCGATTTGCGCGCTCTGGTGTCCCTTGATCTGCGC
>JAGXHC010000254.1 GCA_024636405.1 Sulfitobacter sp.
CACCACCGTTCTGGGTCGCCGTGGTGGTGCCGTCCGCCGCGCGTTCCGCTTGCATTACTTGATACATCGCGTCCCTTAGCACGGCCATCCATCGCCACTTCGCATTCGCTCACAATAACGCCCCACACCACATCCCCCCACCGCCGCAAACATGTCGCGCACAGCGCCATATCGCGCTACCCTGCCCCACAGCAGAACGCCCGAAAGGAACCTCATGGTTTCCCCCATCTACGCCGCCCTTGTTGCACTCGTCTTTCTCGCCCTCAGCTGGCACGTCATTTCTTACCGCCGCGCCAAAAGCCTGTCGCTCGGTGACAGCGGCGACAAGAACCTGCTCAAGCGTATGCGCGCCCAAGCCAACTGCGCGGAATATGCGCCCATCGGGCTGATCCTGATGCTGCTGGCCGAACTTCAGGGCGCACCGGGCGCGGCCCTGCATCTGATGGGGCTCACCCTGCTGGCCGGGCGCATCATTCACCCCCTGGGTTTCGCCGTCACCCCGCAAAAGATCATTCTGCGCCAGATCGGCATGCTGCTGACCCTTGCCATGATCGGTCTGACGGCACTGGGGCTGCTGGGCCACGCCCTGATCTAAAGTTTTTGCCCCCCAAGCTGATTTCCCTCTTGCAGCCACGGCGCGGGATGGGTATCTCACGCCTCACCAACGGATGCGGGCGTAGCTCAGGGGTAGAGCATAACCTTGCCAAGGTTAGGGTCGGGCGTTCGAATCGCCTCGCCCGCTCCAACTTCCACCATACCCCGGTGGACACGATCAGAGCCGCCCTCGGGCGGCTCTTCGTCGTTTTGGGGGCACGTAACGTGGAAACATACCACAGCATCACAGCACCGCACCGTCAAAAGTCGCCACCTGCGGCCTTGCCGGAATCGCACCGGGCAGCTAAGAACGTAAAACGAACATCTGCGGCCCTCTCCTGTGCACTTGCACTTTATGGACGCAAGGGATTGTATCCGTGAAAAGAGGGCCAACAATATGCTGACATCGGTTGAACTTTGCGCAGGCGCGGGCGGACAGGCGCTTGGCCTGGAATCTGCCGGTTTCGATCACGCCGCCCTTGTGGAGATCGACAAACACTGCTGTGCCACCCTGCGCCACAACCGCCCCGCATGGAACGTCCTCGAAGAAGACATGCGCCTGTTCAAGGAACGCGCGTCCCGGTTCAGCGGGCTTGACCTGCTGGCCGGTGGCCTGCCCTGTCCGCCGTTTTCCGTCGCGGGCAAACAACTGGGCGAAGATGATGAACGCAACCTGTTCAACGACGCGATCGACATCATTGATGCCGCGCGCCCCCGTGCGGTGATGATTGAAAACGTCCGTGGGTTTCTCGATGCGGTGTTCCACGACTACCGCGAGAAGCTCAAGACGCAGTTGGACAAACTGGGCTACCGAACAGAATGGCGCCTGCTCAATGCGTCCGATTACGGCGTGTCGCAACTGCGCCCGCGCGTGGTGATTGTGGCCGTCCAGAAGGACCGCGCCGGGTTCTTCGACTGGCCCGAACCCAATCCGCACAATCCCCCCACCGTGGGCGAAACCCTGCGCGATCTGATGGCCGCGCGGGGCTGGCGCGGCGCTGATGACTGGGCCGACAAGGCGGATGAGATTGCACCGACCATCGTCGGCGGCTCCAAGAAACACGGCGGTCCCGATCTTGGCCCCACGCGCGCGCGCGCCGCATGGGCCACGCTGGGTGTCGAAGGCCGCACCATCGCCCCCGAAGCGCCCGATCCTTTCCACAACGGCATGCCGCGCCTGACCGTGCCCATGGTCGCACGCATCCAGGGCTTTCCCGATGACTGGCATTTCACCGGCGCAAAAACCAACGCATACCGCCAGGTTGGCAACGCCTTTCCACCGCCCGTCGCCTGTGCCGTGGCCACGCAAATTTCAAAGGCCCTGCGCAAGCGGGTTTTGCGTGCGGTTGCCGGCTGATCCCTCAAGGACGCTGCCATGAAAGCCGCCCTGCCTGACAGTCTGGTGCGTACCGGACACCCGGATTTTACCCTGCTCGGCGCGCTTGGCGCCGAGATAACGGCGCGGGCGGGTGGCACGGATGCGCTGGCCACGGGCTTTGCGGCCATGCTGCGGACCTGCATTGACGATGTCATCATGACGCCGAAGACCGGTCGGCGGTCCTACGAGGAACTTGAGAAGACTGAAAAGACCTATATCGGGACGCGGGTTGAGATTGACTTGCGTGCGTGGCTTGGCTTGCCCAAGGGACGGCTGGACACGCGCATTCTGGGCCGCGACGTGGACATCAAGAACACGATGGGCGGCAACTGGATGATCCCGACCGAGGCCACAGGCCACCCGTGCATCCTTGTTGCCGCCGATGAGGTGCGCGCGCATTGCTATCTGGGCCTGATCGTGGCGCGCCCCGAATATCTGACGCGCGGACAGAACAAGGACGCAAAAAAAACCGTGTCAGCCGCAGGTTTCGGCCATATCCACTGGCTGCTGCGCAATCACCCCTATCCGTCAAACTTCTGGCGCACCCAACCCGAAGCCGTGGTCGCGCGCATCTTTGCGGGCACATCCGGCAATCAGCGCATGGCGACGCTCTTTCGCGAGGTGCAGGACCACCCCATCACCCGCGATGTGGTCCACGCAGTCGCGCAGCAGCATGATTATATGCGGCGGATCAGGTCTGACAACGGCAGGGGCACCCGCGATCTTCTGGCGCAGGAATGTATTTTACTGCTGTCGGGGCAATATGATGCGCCCCTCATTGCCGCGCTTGGCCTGCCGCCCTGCCCGTCCGACGCATTTGTGTCGCATCGCGCGCAGTCGCCGTTGCAGATCGACATCGCAGCGAAACATGGGCACGCCGCCCGGTGGATCGGCACCCATCCGCCCGTTTAGGTGGCATTCCAGCCATTACATGCTGACAATCAGCGAAAAAAGGCCATAACAAGCCGCTTTCCACAACCGAAGGCAGAGTATTCGTCACAATTTCGCCGGGTTCTTAAGGGAAAGTGTAACCAATGCGGCGGCGCCCCCTTATCAGCGCTGCCATCCAAACTAAACGCCTAACTAAACGAGGGCATCATGCGCGTTCTTGCAGTAGACGACGATCCATTCATCCTGGAATTGCTTCCGGTCTTGTTCAAACAATCCGATCTGGCGCAGGTCAGCGTGGCGTCCAGTGGCGCAGATGCGCTTGCCATTCTCGACGATCCGGATCAGCGGTTCGATTGCCTGCTGCTGGACATCGAAATGCCGCAAATGGACGGTGTCGAACTTTGTACCCGCATCCGCGCGATCGCCGCCTATCGCGACGCGCCCATCATCATGCTGACGGCCAAGACCGACAAGACCTCGATCGAGCGTGCTTTTGCCGCGGGGGCAAATGACTACATCAGCAAACCCTTTGACATCAAAGAACTGGTAACCCGCGTGCATGTTGCTGAAAAGCTTCTGCAATCCATGCGCAACCTGTCCACCCTTGATCCGCTGGACGCCGCTGACGCAATGCTTGAAGGTGGACAGGACTGCGTTGCGGGCCAGCACCGCTTTGCGCTGAACGACGCCGTGCAGATCGCTCATGTGCCGCAACTGGTGCTGTCGTTTTCGCTGGGCAACTACCTGTCGCAACTGTCCCGCCGCAGCCTTGATGACTGCCAGATTTTCGCGACCCGGCTCGACGACGTTGAAACACATTTTGAAAACAGCACCACCCAGGATTTTGCCGTGACCCTTGCCGCCGTGGCCGAAGCGATTGCAGACACGATCAATACGCCCAATATGTTGATGGCCTATGAGGGCAACGGCACCTTCTTGTGCATCACCACCACCGAAAGCCTGCCGGAATGGCCCGCGATCGAGGATCAGATTCAGGCCGCAATCACCGACTTTTGCGACCAGACCGCACGGTCATTATCCGTATCGGTCGGCAACCCGGTGCCGCCCAACGCCAGCAAGACCCAGCGCGTGCGCCGCACCTTTGACCGCGCCATCGGGCGCGTCACCATGCGCCAGCAAAGCAAGAGACCGCACCACACCCCGCTGGCGCGCAAATAGCTGCCAGCGGCGTTCAGTTGATTGGAAACTGGCGCAGGCAGCGCGCTGCATTGCGCCGGTAATCGTCAAGCGTATCTTCGATACTGCGCCGGTCGCGCATCACTGCCAGCGCCGCCTTCTTCTGGGCCCATGTCCCTGAAACATGCCGCTCAAGGATCAGCAGGGTCACATCCAGCATGATGGTCTTTTCCGCATCTCCGATCAACTCGGCGCGCGACAGCGCCAGCGCCGTCATCGCCAGCGTATTGGCACAGCGCAGCGCCGCAGCTTCGGTGCCCTCATAGACACGCCCCTGCGCCTGCGCCGGTGCGGTGATGCACAACGACAGCAAAACCGCCGACAAAACGCCAAGGTTGAATTTAAGGCGCACCCTCAGAACACCTTGAACGTCATCGTCGTCAGGGACCGCTCAATGCCGTCGATATCCAGCAGATTATCATTGATATAGACGCCCACATCCTTGTCCTTGGGAATATAGAGCTTCATCAGCAAATCGTATTCACCGGACGTTGAATAAAGCTCGGAATGGATTTCACGCAGCGCGATGTCTTCGGCAACCTGGTAGGTGGTGCCCGGACGGCAGCGCAATTGGATAAAGACGCAGGTGGACATAACTGACCTTCTCGATTTCCCTCTCAGGCTGACATAGCCCCGCCACCGCCGCAATCCCCGATCGTGGGGCAGACAGCAGGACTTGGCGTCAGCCGCCGCATCGCTATAAGGGCGCAAAGCCCCGGAGGACAACCATGCGCAGCGCCACCCTGACCCGCACCACCGCCGAAACCGACATCACCGTCGAAATCAACCTGGACGGCAGCGGCATCTATGACAACGCCACCGGCATCGGGTTTTTCGACCACATGCTGGACCAGCTGGCGCGCCATGCGCTGATCGACATGAAGATCCACGCGACGGGTGATCTGCACATCGACGACCACCACACCGTCGAGGACGTGGGCATCACGCTGGGGCAGGCGCTGGCAAAGGCGCTGGGGGACAAACGCGGGATCCGCCGCTATGGCGCCTGCCTGCTGCCGATGGACGACGCATTGGTGCGCTGTGCGCTGGATCTGTCGGCGCGGCCGTTCCTGATCTGGAACGTTGCCCTGCCCACGGCACAGATCGGCACGTTCGACACCGAACTGGTGCGCGAATTCTTTCAGGCGTTCAGCACGCACGGCGGTATCACGCTGCATGTGGACATGCTGCACGGGATCAACAGCCACCACATCGCCGAGGCCGCGTTCAAATCCGTCGCCCGCGCCCTGCGCGACGCGGTAGAAGTCGACCCGCGCAAATCCGACGCCATTCCGTCCACCAAAGGCGCGCTCTGAGCCATGCTGACCGCCATCATCGACTACGAAAGCGGCAATTTGCATTCTGCGCACAAGGCGTTCGAGCGTATGGCCCGCGAGACGGATGCAGGCGCGGTTATCGTGACGGCGGACGCAGACGTGGTTGCGCGCGCGGACCGGATCGTGCTGCCCGGCGATGGCGCATTCCCGGCCTGCATGGCCGCACTCAAGGGCGCGGGCGGCGTCTATGACGCCATGGTCGAGGCGGTGGAACAGCGCGGCCGCCCCTTCCTTGGCATTTGCGTGGGCATGCAATTGATGGCCAGCATGGGCCGTGAATACGCCGACACGCCCGGTCTGGGCTGGATCGACGGCGAAGTGACACGCATCACCCCCCACAATCGCGCGCTGAAGGTGCCGCATATGGGCTGGAACGATCTGGTCATAGATCACCCGCATCCGGTGTTTGCAGGGATCGCCACCGGCGATCACACCTATTTCGTGCACAGCTACCACATGGCGGTCACCGACCCGGCCCAACGTCTGGCGCATGTCGATTACGGCGGTGATGTAACGGCGGTCATTGGCCGCGACACCATGGTTGGCATGCAGTTCCACCCGGAAAAAAGCCAGACGACGGGCCTGCGGTTGATCGCAAACTTCTTGAACTGGACGCCTTGAGGAGGGTGTTTTGCGGTTTCGGATCGCTGTCGCGATCCGACCGGCTGGGGCGCTGCCCCAGACCCCGGGATATTTAGGGCCAAAAGAAGGGCGATGCGCACGCGACCGGACCCTTGCGGGGCGATTTCGGGCGGGGGCGTGCACGCCTTGAGCCGGCGGCGCTGGTGATGTTTTAATGCGTTTCAGTGGCTCAGGGCTTCTCAGCGGCCCGAGACGCAGGCGCAACGAATTACCCGCCAAACGCACCGATTACATGGGTCACGATCAATCTGTAACGACCGGGCGAAAGATACTTGCGCCTAGCGCAGTCGGGTCCAGATCACTTCGCGGCAGTCTTCGCCATCACAGTTGTTCAGCCGCATGGTATTGCCCTGCACCTGCATCCGCGCCTGCATCATGCGGTTGCCAACGGGTTCCCATATCCGCCCTGCATAGCTGCCATCGGGTTGGGCTTGCATGTCCCACAGCATCTTGCGGCCGACCACCGTGGAGGGCGTGTCATAGCCGCGCCGGTCCTTGGCGCGCTCAATCCGGCCACACAGCGCCGGGCCACAGGGTTTGGTGCGCACATGCACCACCAGACCGGTTGCATCGGGGTCCGATTTCCACAACCCCAGCGGCACTTCGGCGTGCGCTGCACCCGCAAGGCCCGCCACGGCAGCCACAATGCATAATGATTTGAACAAGGTCATCCGCATCACTCCCCCAAGCGATACACACACCTTCGTTTCCGCCGGTCCCCGGCAGCATTCAAGGCGCAGATACGCTTATGCGCCTGCGCCCTGAGTCGTTCAATCGGTAATTAGCGCGGTCTGAGGTTATTTGACCCGGCTCCAGGTCTGCTTTTTGCAGATCGGCCCGAAACAGCCCGACACGTTGAGCGTATCACCCGACAGCGTCATCTTCGACTTGTAGACCTTATCCTTGGACGGCTGCCAGATTTTACCGCTGCCATAGTTGCCGCCGCCCTCCGGCGTCATGTCCCAGACCAGCGGCTTGCCGATGTTTGCGGACTTGTATTCGCCGGTGGCGTTGAAGGTGCGCGTGATGTTGCCGCATATGGCGGCGCCGCACGGCACCATCTTTATGTAGGCATAGGCGCCATCGTCCACCTGTGTCTGCCAGGTGCCCACCGCCGGATCCGCCGCCCAGGCGGCCCCCGTCATGCCCAGGGCCACACACGTCGCTGCGATTAGTTTTTTCATGATCAATCCTCCCGATCTGCGGCGCAGTCTGCGCATCGGGGCGGATTCTGACAAGCATGACGCAGGGTCGCGTTGCAAACCGCGACGCAACGTGCATAACCGCGCCAACCCCGCTGACAAAGGCCGTACCATGATCCTCTACCCTGCGATTGACCTCAAGGACGGACAGGCCGTGCGCCTTGTTCACGGCGACATGCAGCGCGCCACAGTATTCAGCGATGATCCGGCAGCCCAGGCGCGGACCTTTGTTGATGCGGGATGCAGCTGGCTGCACCTTGTCGATCTTAACGGCGCCTTTGCCGGCACCCCCGTAAACGCAGCCCCGGTGGAGGCGATCCTCAAGGCCTGCAAGGTGCCTGCGCAGCTTGGCGGCGGCATCCGTGACATGGCAACGGTCGAGCGGTGGTTGGACAAGGGGCTGGCACGCGTGATCCTGGGCACCGTTGCGGTGGAAAACCCCGATCTGGTCCGCGAAGCCGCGCGTGCATTTCCCGGTCAGGTCGCGG
>JAGXHC010000255.1 GCA_024636405.1 Sulfitobacter sp.
ACCCCCCGCAACGCCGAGACACATAAAGCCAAAGATTAGTCAGGCACTATAAAATATCAGGTGTGGAACGGCAAAAGTGTGCGAACCCAAAATTGAGTACGAATTCGCAGCAAATGTCCCCCATATGTCCCCCAGAAACGGGGCGCGCCGAAGTGCGAGCCGACCAATCCTGCGTAACATACTGATTTTAATGGTACCACCTCCTGGTCTCGAACCAGGGACCTCCTGATCCACAATCAGGCGCTCTAACCAACTGAGCTAAGGCGGCACTGGTGCGGATTTAGCGGCCACGCGGACAGATTGCAAGAGGTTCCGGACCACAAGTTGATGGTTCAGGTCCGATCGCCATCGGGTTCCCCGCAGGGACCCCGCGGATTTGTCAGAATCAGATCCGATGTGACGACCACGCGCAGTGCCCGGCGGCGCCTGACGCCATGGCCCGTCGCGCAAAACATGCAGCCTCAAGGCCAGTATTACAAAGATGTGGTCAAAACCGTTGTCTCGCGGGCACATCGCCCCGCAGACAAAGCGCAATAGATTGATGCGTTGTGGCACCGGCCCGACACGATCAGCCGCAACAGAATTGCGGTTCATTGCGGCGTTGCTGCGCATATGTTGCCTGCAAGCGCGCTTGCCTTTCAGGCGGCGTCGCGCTAGCGATAAGGCCCATCCAGAGGCGGAGAAAATCATGGGCATCGACACCGAACGCGACATTGAGGCGAACCTTCAGATCGGCCCCACCGATAAAGGCATGGTGCGGCTATTTGTCGAGGGTGGCGGCGTGGAGCTTCCGATGGATTTCACCCCCGACGAAGCCGTCGAGATCGCCGAGGAAATCATGGCCGCCGCGCACCGTGCCGGGGCCAAGGGCGGCGGCAAAAAACCGCGCTGAGCAAAATTCCCCCAGCGTTGATGTAAACGCCTGTGCCTTGCTATAGTCAAACCGCGCGCCACGTCAGCCGCATACCGTTATATCCTGAACCTGATCAGCCCCAATCCGGCATCATATCCGGATCGCGCAGCCGATGCAGCCGATGCGCCGCATGGACCGCGAACTTTTGCACCATCACCTTGCGCCGCGCGGGCGCCAGTTTGCTTTCTGGCCCCATGCGAATGATCTGTGCATCGTAGGCATCACCAATGATCAGCCCGGTTTCGTCCGGCAACAGGTCGGTGGGAAAATGTTCGTCAACGGCCCAAAAGAACCGATCCGCCCATTCCAGATATCCCTGCCATTTTGCGTCGCCCATGAAATCAGCGCGGCAGGATTTGCATTCCACCACCCAAATCTCGCCCTTGGGGCCCAACGCCATCACATCCACACGCAGACCGCGCGCAGGAATCAGTTCCTCTACGCAGGCAAAGCCGTGGCTTACCAGATGCCGCGCCACACCACGCGCCAACAATCGGCCTGGCATCATGCCCATTGGTCCCGTCGGACCGCCTTCAAAGCTCTCATCTGTCATGGGTTCAAAATATGAACATTTCATGAACATTGGCAAGACCCGGATGCAGCCATTGGTATTTCGCCGCGCCCCGCCTATCTTCTAGACCTGTGGGACGGGGGAGATATCCATGACAGACCGGCAGCCGATGACTGAACACCAGGCACGCGGCGTCCGCTATGCGCGCGAGCTTGAGGGGCATCTTACCTGGCTCGATACGTTTTCGGGCACAGCTTTGGGGGTGCTGGCGGTGGCGTCGGGCATCTATACCTATCTTGGGGTGTCCTCATTGCTGGATGACAATGGCGCGATGTCGGCCTTCGCCGCGATCGCCTATTCGGTCGCTGTGTCAGTGGGCATTTTTGTGTTCTGGTCATACATGCTGCGGCTTTTTCCGGCCGTGCGCGGTGCGCGGGCGCGCATGGGGCTGCTGGGTGCAATGGGGCTGGGATCGGTTGCCATCATTGCGATGTCCAGTTGGCTCAATGCCGCCGCCCTTGCCGGGTCCGCAGCGGTAGAACAGCACCTCGCCAAGACGGTGCAGGAATACCAATCCTCGCTTGAGCGGGCACATGAAATTGCATTGTCCGCCCAAGGGCTTGAGAGGGACGTGGCCCGCGTGCGCCAAAGCTTTGAGGATCTCAGCGAACAAGAGGCCGCCGGCAGCCTGTCGGGCCTTGCCGGACGCGGTGCGGTGTTTCGTGTACTTCGTCAGAAATCAGCAGAACTGGCAGGACTTGAGGCGCAGATTGCCACCCAGACACCGCTGGTCAGCGCCGCCTTTATGGAGGGCAACCAGATCCTTAGCCGGATGCGCGCCCTGACGGTGGAACCGGGCCCCGTCGAGACCCGCTCGGTCGAGTTTTCCGAACAGGCCGTACGCCTTGCCGGGTTGATCACCCAGTTACGCCAGCTGTCCGTTGCGGCACTGGTGGAGCGGGCGGCGCAAGACCTTTCCGCCTCTGTCGTCTTGCCGGAACTGGATGGCAATACCGCCGAAAACCGCGGCGCTCAGGGGGCCACGATCACTTCCGTGCTGCAGGTGCTGGCACAGCGCGCCGCCACGCTTGAGCGTGCAGCACAGGTTGTGCAGGCCATGCCGCCGCCGACCGAAACCACCTATACCCCGATCTCCAGCGCGGATGCCGTGATCCTTTATGCCCGCAATTTTGTGCCCTCATGGGCGGGCGCCATCGCGATTGATCTGCTGCCGGCCGTGCTGGTGTTCATCCTTGCCATCACCCAAGGCGCGATCCGGTCCGGCCGCGAAGGCGCCGCCGTCGAAGACACGCTGACGCTGGCAGAATTGCGCGCGGCACTTGCCGCCGTCCGCGACGTTGAATTGGCGATGCACATCCCTGAACCCGGCAAAACCGATGTGCCGGACCGCGCGCCGGTCAAATCCGATCCGCCCTCCCACGTCACACCGATCAAGGCGACATGACCGAGGTCACGGATACACCGCGCCGCCGCAGCCCGGTCGCGCGCATCCTGACGGGTGTGCTCTTGTTCCAGCTGGGACTGGCGGTGATGCTGTTCTGGGGGGATATTCGCGATGGTCTGCGCCTGCCCGGTTTCAGTCCGCGCGCGCCCTCCCTGACAGAGCCGATCCGCCCCGGCGACCAGACCCGGCGCTTTCGCGAGGACCGCGCCCCTGCGCCCGGACGCCCGATGCCCACCACCGCCCTGCCCGACCGCCTGATGCTGACCCCGATACTCGCGGGCACAGCAGCCCTGCTGGAGGGTGCCATCGTGCCCGGCGATGCAGAGCGGATCGCCAAGCAACTTGACGCGCTGACGCCCACCCCTGAACGCGTGATCCTGAACTCCCCCGGTGGGTCGGTGCGCGATGCGCTGGCGCTTGGTCGGCACCTGCGCGACATGGGGCTGAATACCGCCCTGCGCGATGGCGACATCTGCTATTCCGCCTGCCCCTATCTGCTGGCGTCCGGCGTCGCGCGCGATATCCCTGATACGGCCTATGTCGGCGTGCATCAGCACTATTTCGGCCAGAGCACATTGTTGCCCGCGTTTGTCGCAGTCGAAGACATCCAGCGCGGCCAAGGCGAGGTGATGGCCTACCTTGATGACATGGGCATCAACCCACTGGTGATGCGTCATGCGCTGGTGACACCGCCGGATGAAATCTATGTTTTGCTCCCAGAGGAGCTGCGGGCTTACGGTTTTATCAAACAATCTGAATGACTTGACCCGCATAATTCATGTTGAAACGGCACGCCTTGACATGATACCTTTTAGTATCTAATTATTATAGTACCAAAAGGTACTACGATGAGGAACACTGTCGCTTATGCCACCCTCAGAACAACTCACCTTTCGCGCTTTGGCCGACCCCACCCGCCGGGATATCCTGCGGTTGCTGCGCAGACGGGACATGGCCATTGGCGATGTCGCCGGGCGCTTTGACATGACCCGCGCGGCGGTCAAGAAGCACCTCACGATGCTCAGCGACGCAGGGTTGATCACGGTGACCCCAAAGGGCCGCGAACGCATCAACAGTATCAATCCGGGCGGGTTCGCGCCCGTGCTAAGCTGGCTCGAATCCTTCGATACATTCTGGGACGGGCATCTGGGCACCCTCAAATCCACCATCGAAAAGGACATCACATGACGATCACCCTGCACAAATCCATCCTGCTACGCGCCGCCCCGACGCTGGTCTGGGACTATCTTACCCTGCCCGACAAGATTGCCACATGGTTCCACGCGCCCAAGGCACCGCTGACCGAAGGCGGCAAGCTGGCGCTTTATGGTGCAGAAAGCGGCGATATGATCTGTTGGGGCGAGGTCCGCATCGCCCGTGCCCCGGAATATCTGGAATATATCTTTACGATCAAACCCATGGGCGATGCCGTCAGCACCGTGAAATGGGCGCTGAATCCCGTGGCGGGCGGCACCCAACTGGTGCTGGAACACGCGGACCTGCCCGAAGGCGGCGCGGGCTTTGATCTGGGCCTTGCGCTTGACAAGGGGTGGGAAAACCACATGGGACAGATGCGCGACGAAATTATCGGTCTCGCGGCGTAACCCCCTTGTCGCAGCACGCTCGCGGCCCTATTTGTTAGATTGTGACGGGTTCTGCCCTGTTCGTGTGACGTTACATTCCAGTGGCCTTACGCAAATCCGAGGGAGCTGGCTCTGTGCGAGCCCTGGTTCGTTTAACCGGCGCCCACCTGTACATACAGGTCCTCGGGAATAATAAAACTGACCGGCAGGGTGGTCCCGTCACACATCCCTTAGCAAAAAATACGCAAGGCCCCCGGCAGGGAGCCGTTAATGTGCATTGACCCCGCATTATTTACCCAAGTGTATTCAAGCCGTTCTCAGACGATCTTGATTACTTTTCACGCGTTTCAGCCTGCATCAGAACGCTTCTGGTCGCGCCTCGCGCGCCATATGGTCAAGGACGGCATTAACAAAGCTTGGTTCCTTGCTGTCGGGAAAGAAGGCCCGTGCCACGTCCACATATTCGGTGATCACAACTTTTGGCGGCGTGCCGGTGTCGCGCAACTCTGCGCCCGCAGCGCGAAACAGCGCGCGCAATGTGGGGTCAATGCGCGCAATCGGCCATTTGGCCACCAGCGCGCGGTCGGTCAACTGGTCAATCGCGGCCTGATGATTAACCGCCACGTCCAATACCTGAGCAAAATGAGTGACGTCGCCGTCCTGCATTTCCTCACCCTCATAGACCGCGCCAAAGCGGTGTTCGAGAAATTCGTTGCGCACCCAATCAACGGTCTGGCTGGAGTGTTCCATCTGGAAAAGCGCCTGCACGGCATAGAGCCGGGCCGCCGATTTCATCTTGCGTTTGAGGTTGCCGGACAGCCCGGCAGGGGTCGAAGTCATGCGCTGTGTGATCCATCATTTTCGCCGGCCATCAACGTGTCCTGCCCGAACGGCTTGAACCCGATGCCCTTGCTTTGGCTGCCCCACTTACGGGCCAGAGCGATCAGATGCAAGGCCGCTGCGGCCGCGCCGCCGCCCTTGTTCTGGTCCTCAGGATCGGCGCGCACGTTTGCCTGTTCGCGGTTTTCGACGGTCAGAATGCCATTGCCGATGCACAATCCCTGAAGTCCCAACAGTTGCAACGCGCGGCTGCTGTCGTTGCATACCGTTTCATAATGCGTCGTCTCCCCCCGGATGACGCACCCAAGCGCCACATAGCCATCGAAGTTGCTGCGCCGGTCGGAAATGCCGATGGCTGTGGGGATCTCCAGCGCGCCGGGCATTTCCACGACGTCCCATGTGGCGCCTGCGGCCTCCAGTTCGGCCTTGGCACCGGTCAGCAGCCTTCCCGCGATATCACTGTAATAAGGCGACACCACGATCAGCACCTTCACGGGTTTGTCGAAGGTGGGGCGCGGCATGATGGTATGTTCGGCATTGGCAGCCATGGTATTACTCCGTCGTGATCGGGCGGGTGCCCACAATGGACAGCCCGTAGGCATCCAACCCCATATAGCGGGTTTGGGGGTTATCCGTCAGCAGGACCAGTTCGTGCAGGCCCATCGACGACATGATCTGCGCACCCAGTCCGGTGCGCTTGATCGTGCGCGGCGCTTCGTCGTCTTCACCGGTCAGGCGCAGACGCGGATAGGGGTCGCGAAACAGCAGCACCGCACCCCGACCCTCTTCGGCGATGATCTGCATCGCACGCGGCAATTCGTCCGCAGGGCTTGGGCCAAGCCCAAGGATGTCTTCAAGCGCGTTGACGGCATGGGTCCGCACCAGCAGCGGCGCAGGCGTGGTCACATCGCCCTTGGTCAACACCACATGGTCCGTACCCGTGATCTGGTCGGCAAATATCCGCATCGTCCAGTCGCCGCCATAGGCCGATGTCACTGTGCGGCTTTCGCGCTCTGTCAACAAATTGTCATGTTTGTGCCGATAGGCGATCAGATCGCTGATCGTGCCGATTTTCAGGTCATACTTTTCCCCGAATACGACCAGATCGGGCAGCCGCGCCATGGTGCCGTCTTCTTTCATGATCTCGCAGATCACGCCCGAAGGATGCAGCCCGGCCAAGCGGCTGATGTCCACCGCCGCCTCCGTATGGCCCGCACGCACCAACACGCCGCCATTGCGCGCGCGCAATGGAAAGACATGCCCCGGCGTTGCGATGTCCGCAGCACCCGCCTGTTCAGAGATGGCGACGCCCACGGTCAACGCCCGGTCTGCGGCGGAAATCCCGGTGGTCACCCCCTCACGCGCCTCAATGGAAACGGTGAACGCGGTTTCGTGGCGGGACGAATTATTGATCGCCATCATCGGCAACCCAAGATGATCAATCCGCTCGGACGTCATCGGCAGACAAATCAGCCCGCGCCCGTGCATCGCCATGAAATTGATCGCGTCCGCGTCTGCGAATTGCGCCGGGATCACCAGATCACCTTCGTTTTCGCGGTCTTCATGGTCAACCAGAATAAACATGCGGCCCTGCCGCGCGTCCTCAATGATGTCCTCGATCGGTGCGATGGCACCGCTCAGGCCCGCTTCGACCGGTCCGGGTTCTTCAAAATGCATTGCGTGTCCCAACTTTCGCTTGCCCGGCTCATACCGCGCCGGGACGCCCATGACCAGAGCCTGCACCCCAGCCATTCACGCGCCAAAGTCGCGTGCAATATCGACAGCCCCCGCTCAGCGGCGGGTTGCATGCCGCCCGGCCTGACCTGCGTTCATGACATCTCTGCCAGCCGCGCGACGTAGCGCGCAAGCGTGTCGATCTCCAGGTTCACCGCATCGCCTTTGGCCACATCGCCCCAGGTTGTGACCTGCTTGGTATGGGGGATGAAATTGATGCCAAAGTCACAGCCATCCACTGCATTCACCGTCAGCGACGTACCGTTCAGCGCGACAGAGCCCTTGGAGGCGATGAAACGTGCCAGATCCTTTGGCGCGCGCAGGGTAACGCGGGTGCTGTCGCCCTCATCGGTCAATGCCACGACATGCGCCACACCGTCGACGTGTCCCGACACGATATGGCCGCCCAACTCGTCCCCGACCTTCAATGCCCGCTCAAGGTTCAGCCGCTTGCCGACGTGCCAGCCGTTGGCGCCAATGTTGGTCTTGTCCACCGTCTCGGCGCTGATCTGGACCTCGTACCAGTCAGGCCCAAGGGCAACCACGGTCAGGCAGACGCCGTCACTGGCGATGGATGCGCCCATGTCTATGGTCGCGGTGTCATAGCCGGTGGTGATGCGCGCCCGCAGATCGCCTTGTTGTTCAACGGCGCTTACGGTGCCGATGTCGGTGATGATGCCGGTGAACATGTGGGCGCTCCTGCAAAAGTGCTTTTGCCTGACGTAACCGCGCCATACCATGCTGGCAAGAGGCGGGCACGTCACATTTTCGCCCGCTTTTCATGGCAGGGATGGCGGGACTGTGCCACAAACGGGATCATCATGACTGCTGCTGCCGCCGAACGACGTGTATTTCTGTTCCTGCAGGGCCCGCACGGACCCTTTTTCAACCGTCTGGGCAAAATGTTGCGCCTGGCGGGGGCAGAGGTCTGGCGCGTGGGCTTCAATGCGGGCGACCGCGCCTTCTGGTTCCATTCGCGCAGCTTTATTCCCTTTCGCGGCACGGTCGAAGACTGGCCCGCGACGTTCGAGGGGCTGATCAATGCCAAGGGTGTGACCGACATCGTGCTTTACGGTGATACGCGCCCGATCCACGCACAGGCCGTGGCCGAGGCTAAACGGCGCGGCCTGACCGTCCATGTCTTTGAAGAAGGCTACATGCGGCCCTATTGGGTCACCTATGAACGCGGCGGGTCAAACGGCAATTCGCGACTGATGGAGATGTCCATTGCGCAGATGCAGACCGCGCTGGCGCAATCGGACATGGAAGCGCCGCTGCCCCCCGGCCATTGGGGTGACATGCGCCAGCATGTCTTCTATGGCGCGCTGTATCATTGGTTTGTGATGTTCCGGAACGGCGATTACCGAAATTTCCAACCCCACCGCAGCCTGCCCGTCACCAAGGAATTTCAGCTTTATCTAAGACGGTTGGTGTTGATGCCGGTGCTTGCAATAGACCGTTTGGCGGCCACGCTGCGCATCCGTCTGGGCGGATTTCCCTATCATCTGGCCCTGCTTCAGCTGGAACATGACAGTTCATTTCAGATGCATTCGCCCTTCGACACAATGGCGGATTTTCTGGAGCTTGTGATTGATGGCTTCGCGCGCGGCGCGCCGCAGCATCACCACCTTGTGGTAAAGGCACACCCGCTGGAGGATGGCCGCGTGCCCGTGCGCCGCGATCTGCGGCGGTTGGCGCGGGCGCGCGGTGTGGCCGGCCGCGTGCACTTTGTGCGGGGTGGCAAACTCGCGCGATTGCTGAACGACGCGCGCTCTGCCGTGACCGTCAATTCCACCGCCGGACAACAAGTGTTGTGGCGCGGCATTCCGCTCAAGGTGTTTGGCCGCGCGGTCTATGCCAAGCAGGAATTTGTCTCTGATCAGCCGCTTTCGGATTTTTTCGCCGCCGCCAGCAGACCCGATAACCGCGCTTACAAGGACTACCGCCGCTATCTGCTTGAAACTTCGCAAGTTCCGGGCGGCTTTTATTCGGCGCGCGGGCGCACACAATTGATGCGGCAAGTGGTGGATATGATGCTCGCCCCGGAAGACCCCTATGACGCGCTCAGTTCGGGCACCGCGGCCCCACGGCAACAGTTGCGCATCGTTACCTGACCCAAGCCTTTCGAAACTGTGGCTTTTCACAGCATCCTGCGTTAGCGTGACGGGAATTACGTCGAATTAATCGACGAATTTGAGGCAGAATAATCAGGTCGAGGAGACCGGACAGTGAAATCCGTATCATTCCGGTGGGCGCGTCCCATCGCAGTTCTTGCGGCGTTGGCCGTCGTTTCATCTTGCGCTTTGCCGCAAGTCGGTCCCAACAAGCGCCAGATTTACAAAGGGTCCGTTCAACAGGAAGGCGATGCATTCGTCGTTTCCGTCAATGACCGCGTGACCCGTGCCACTGCGATCACGCCGGCGCTCGGATTTTCCGAAGCCTTCAAGAATGCGGCACAACTGGGCTCGGACACGATCCAGCCCGGCGATATTCTGGGTGTCACCGTTTATGAAAACGTCGACGACCCGCTTTTGGGGGTCGAAGGGTCATCCGCTGCCACGCTCGAAGAAATTCAGGTCGATGGCGCGGGCTTTATCTTTATTCCTTACGCCGGTCGCATCAAGGCCTCGGGCAATTCACCCGAAGCGCTGCGCCGGATCATCACCGCCAAGCTGGGCGACCAGACACCCGACCCTCAGGTCGAAGTGCGCCGCGCGGCAGGCGATGGATCGACTGTGTCGCTGATCGGCTCAATCGGTGGCCAAGGCGTCTATCCGATCGAGCGGCCAACACGTACGCTTTCCACAATGCTGGCGCGTGCGGGCGGCGTGACGATTGTGCCCGAGATTGCGCAGATCACCGTGATCCGCGGCAACATGCGCAGCAAGATCTGGTTCCAGGACCTCTACAACAACCCCGAACTGGATATCGCGCTGCGCGGCGGTGACCGCATTCTGGTAGAAGAAGACACGCGGTCGTTCACCGCGTTGGGTGCCACGGGTGGTCAGGCGCAGGTGCCTTTTGAACAGCAGAACCTTTCCGCGCTCGAAGGCATTGCACAGGTTGGCGGGCTTAACCCGTCCACCGCCGATCCGACCGGCGTCTTCATTTTCCGCAACGAACCTGAAGAGGTCGCCGCACAGGTGCTGGGCCGCAACGACCTTCGAGGGGCGCAGCGTATGGTCTATGTGCTGGATCTGACGCAGCCCAACGGCATGTTTATGGCCCGCGATTTCGTAATCCGCGACGGTGACACGCTTTATGTCACCGAAGCGCCGTTCACCCAGTGGAGCAAGGTCATTTCCGCCATCACCGGCACCGCATCCTCCGCAGGCAGCCTGACGTCGCTTGCGGGCAGCAGCGGCTGACGCACACTTGACGCTTGGCCCGGAAACCTATGACACCACCGCCGCCGGTCCCGAAAAGGACCGGCGGCTTTTTGTCTTTAACGGCGGGTTTCTGACCCAAAGACGTGTACGGCGCATTTTGCGGCTGGCGGGGTATTCGCTGCATCTGGGGCTGCCCAGGCCGGGCGATGCCGTTGCGGTCTGGGGCAATTCGCCCACTGCGCACCGCGGTCTTGGCTTGGCGGCGAAACGCGATGTGCCGGTGGTGCGGATTGAGGATGCGATGCTGCGGTCCTTGCGGCCCGGTCGCGCGGGTGAGCCGCCCATCGGCCTGTTGATCGACCATCGCGGCGCACATTTTGACCCCACGCAACCATCAGACCTCGAAGTTTTGCTGGCGACACATCCGCTGGACGATACCGCACTTCTGGACCGCGCACGCGGCGCGATGGCGCGGATGGCAGAGGATCATCTGACCAAATACACCGCCTTTGATCCTGCCGCCCCCCTGCCCGATCCCGGTTATGTGCTGGTCATCGACCAGACGCGCGGCGATGCGTCGGTGACGGCGTCGGGCGCAGACCGGGGGCGTTTTCTGGAAATGCTGGTTTTCGCACAACAAGAACATCCCGGCGCGCGGGTGGTGATCAAATCGCATCCTGAAACCACTCAAGGCTTTCGCGGTGGCCATTTCACGCCCGACGACTGCAATGACCGCATCTCCCTGCTGACCGAACCGGTCAGCCCCTGGAGCCTTTTTGAGGGTGCTGTGGGCGTCTACACTGTTTCCTCGCAAATCGGGTTCGAAGCGATTTTCGCAGGCCACAAGCCGCGCGTCTTTGGCCAGCCATTCTATGCTGGATGGGGCCTTACATCGGACGAATTTCCCGTTCAGCGTCGCCAGCGGATCTTGACCCGCGCACAGCTTTTTGCCGCCGCGATGATCCTGTACCCGACATGGTACGATCCCTGCCGCAACCGGCTGTGCCCGCTGGAAGACACGATCGAGGCACTTGCCGCGCAGACCCGGTGCTGGCGCGAGGATCGGCGCGGGTGGGTCGCCTCGGGCATGCGGATGTGGAAACGCAGGCCCCTGCAACGCTTCTTTGGCCGTCACCGTGCGGTTCGGTTCTCGGACGCACCTGTGCCGCTCTCGGACCGTCGCTGGATGGTCTGGGCGGGCAAGGCCACGGCGACACACGAGGGTGCGGCACTTGTCGAAGACGGGTTCATCAGGTCAAAGGGGCTGGGGGCTGCATTGGTGCCCCCCTTGTCGTTGGTGGTGGATGATCTGGGCATCTATTATGATCCCTCGCGGCCCAGTCGGCTGGAGAAATGGATCGCGAAACGTGCGGATCTGCGCCCGGATCAGGAACGACGCGCGCTGGCGCTGATCGCGGCGCTGACCGGCGCAGGGCTGAGCAAATACAATCTTGGGGGCGCTGCGCCGGAGCTGACGCCCGTGCACACGGGGCCGCGCATTCTGGTGCCCGGACAGGTGGCCGATGATGCGTCGATCCTGACCGGCACCGACGTCATAAACAGCAACCAAGCGCTTTTGCAGGCCGTGCGCCACGCCCGCCCCGATGCGGCAATCCTTTACAAACCGCACCCGGACGTAGAGGCGCGGTTGCGCAGTGGCGCAATTGACGCAGGTTCTGATGCCGACGCGGTGCTGAGCGGTATCGACCCGGTGGCGGCGTTGGGAATGGCAGACGAGGTCTGGACAATGACGTCGCTGCTGGGGTTCGAGGCGCTTTTGCGGGGCAAACGCGTGGTGACATTCGGGGCGCCGTTTTATGCGGGCTGGGGTCTGACAGAGGATCGGGGTGACGTGCCGCCGCGCCGCCGCGCCCGCGTGAGCCTTGCCGGATTGGTTCATGCGACATTGATTGATTATCCCCGCTACATTGACCCCGTAAGCGGTCTGCCCTGCCCGGTTGAGGTCGTGGTACAACGGCTTGCCGCTGGTGTCGTGCAGCACCGGGGAGCGGGCAACCGGGTGCTGTCAAAATTGCAAGGCGTGCTGGCCAGTCAGGCCTGGCTCTGGCGAGGACGCTAAAACCTGTGCGCCCACATCAGGCGCGGTGCCGGGTCCAGACATGCACCACATCCGGCCCGATCGCACGGGTGTCACGCAGCACGAAACGCGGCGCGGCGGCAAGGCGCGACAGCCCCATCGCCCCCACGCCGGGCAGACCTTCGGCCCCGATGACGACCCCGGCCGTAAACCCGATCAGCTGATCCACCAGATCGGCGTCCAGAAGGGACGCGGCCAGCGCGCCGCCGCCTTCGCAGAATATACGTGTCAGCCCATGCGCGCCGAGCTGTTGCAGGACATCGGCAGGGTCCAGTTGTCCATTGCGCAGCCCACAAGGCAGCAGCGTGGCACCAAGGCCCGCCCATGTATCGCGCAGCGTCGTATCGGCATCCCGGCCATGACACACGATCAGCGGCACCTGCACAGCACTGCGTGCCAGTTGGCCCATCAACGGCAGATCAATCCGCCGCGAGATAACGACGCGGGTGGGCTGATGGCTGATCCCAAGGTCGCGCACAGTGAGACTGGGATCATCCTTGCGCGCGGTCCCGCCACCGACCATCACGGCATCATGGCGGCTGCGCAGGGCGTGCACCATGCGGCGCGCAGGTCCGGCGGTAATCCACTGGCTTTCGCCGGTGCCGGTGGCAATGCGCCCGTCAAAACTGTGGGCCATCTTCAGGGTCAGCATGGGACGGCCCTGCTCTGTGCGGGAAAGAAAACCCGCATGATCTGCACGCGCCTCATGTTCCAGCACACCGATTGAAACGTCGATGCCAGCCGCGCGCAGCATGTCGATGCCGCGCCCGTCCACACGCGGATCGCTGTCTGCGGTGGCCACGACAACGCGGCCGATGCCTGCATCAATCAGCGCCTGCGCGCAGGGCGGGGTCTTGCCGTGATGGGCGCAGGGTTCAAGCGTGACAAAGGCGGTGGCGCCGCGTGCCGCAGCCCCGGCCTGTGTCAGTGCCTCGGTCTCTGCGTGGGGTCTGCCGCCGCGCTGCGTCCAGCCGCGCCCGACGATCCGGGTGCCCTGAACAATGACGCACCCCACGGCAGGGTTCGGCCAGACCTGCCCCTGTCCGCGCCGACCCAATGACAGGGCCAGCGCCATGAACCGGGCGTCGGTCACTCCTCAGGGGCGGCTTCGGGGCGCAATTCCTGCACAAACTTGTCGAAATCATCCGCCGCCTGGAAGTTCTTGTAAACGCTGGCAAACCGCACATAAGCCACGGTGTCGATCCGGGCCAACGCCTCCATCACGATCTCACCGATCTGCTTGGAGCCGATGTCGGTCTCGCCCATGCTTTCCAGCCGCCGCACGATGCCGGAAATCATCTGGTCGATGCGTTCCGGGTCGATGGGACGTTTCTGCATGGAGATGCGGATGGATCGTTCAAGCTTGTCACGGTCAAACTCTTCGCGCTTGCCACTGGTCTTTATCACAACCAGATCGCGCAATTGTACGCGTTCATAGGTGGTGAAACGCCCGCCACATGCCGGACAGAACCTGCGGCGGCGGATGGATACATGATCCTCCGCCGGGCGGCTGTCTTTTACCTGAGTGTCGATATTTCCGCAAAACGGGCAGCGCATTGGCCGTCCCCCTTTTTTTCCTGCCTCACTTGTGGGGCGTCGAGCCCTCTTGCCCAGAGTTATAGGGGAGCCGCAGGGTTTTGGGTAGAGGCGAAATGACCGTCTACATCTGGGGTGTGACGATATTGCACGAACCCAAGGGGCGCAGTCCCGCGTTTGATTGCGAACACTTAACGGAAAGGGACGTTTCCATGACAAAGACACTCTTCATCACCGGCGCTTCCAGCGGGATCGGCGAAGCCACGGCGCGCGCTGCCGCGCAGGCGGGCTGGAACGTGGGGCTTTTTGCACGAAGCGAGGAAAAGCTGACCAAACTGGCAAGCGACATCGGCGGCCAGGCCCTGGCCCTGCCCGGCGATGCAACCGACGCGGGCGCGCAAAAGAAGGCCATTGATACCTTGGTCGATCACTACGGTCAGCTTGACGCAGTTTTTGCCAATGCCGGGCGTGGGCTGTCGCAGGCGGGCACCGAAAAGGGTGATCCGGAAGAATGGAAAGCCATGATTGATCTTAACATCATGGGCGCGCTTTACACAGCACATGCTGCACTGCCTTTGCTGCGCAAGTCCAAGGGCCAGTTTGTCGTGACGGGGTCCGCCGCCGGGCGCAGGCATATTCAGGGGTCAATCTATGGCGCATCCAAATGGTTCATTCATGGCTGGGCCGGTAATCTTGCGGATGAAATGGCGGAATGGGGTGGGCGCTGCATGGTGGTGTCTCCCGGCATGGTCGACACCGGATTCTTTGACGCGCCAAAGCCCGAAAAACTGCACCCCGAAGACGTGGCCAATGCGGTGATGCATGCCCTGAATGCGCCCGAGCGCGCGTCGATCCGTGAAATCCACCTGATGCCAACGGGTTGATCTGTCCGGATTTGTTACGCAGCGAAATGCGCCGCCACCTCTCGGGTGTGTGGCGCATCGCGGTGCTCGAACAGATAAATCCCCTGCCAGGTGCCCAGCATCATGCGCCCGTCCTGCACCGGAATCCCCAGACTTACCGGCAATATCGCGGCCTTGATGTGCGCGGGCATATCGTCCGGGCCCTCGGCGCGGTGGCGTAGATACTTCAGGCTTGGATCGTCCGCAGACGGCACCAGCCGTTGATAATACGCCAGCAGGTCAACCTGAACCTGGCTGTCCGCGTTTTCCTGTATCAGAAGTGACGCCGATGTATGCCGCACCATGAGCGTCAGCAAACCGTCCCCCTGCCCCAGAATCCAGCGCGCCGCATCGTCGGTGAACTCGTAAAGCCCCTGACCATGTGTCTGGATGGTAAATGTTGTCAACATTGCATCAGCGGATCAGATCAAAGGCAGCGTCACAAGCACACACCGCATCAGGATTTTTGCAGCCTGAAATCAGCACAAAAGGTGATCGCGTGACCAACAGATAACGTGGCCCCCGCCCGCCGAAGCGATGCGCCAACGATCACCACCGGCGTGGGCTGCAATCCCGACGGATCAAGGGTGAAGACCACGCCGTCACGCTGACCCAGCCCCGGAACGCGCCCCTGCGCCACATATATCTGCTGTGCGCTGCGCGCGCCCGCAACATCGCGCGCGTAGGTGGCTGCGGCACACCACATGCCCCGCGCGCCCAATCCGCCGTCGCCCATAACCTCAAAACCGCTGGCGGTGGGTACGACATCCATACGGTTTTCAACGCGCAATGTCTGCGCGGCGAGCGGTCCGGCAATCGCTGCGGCAATCGCTGCGGCCAGACAAATGGCCAGATTTCTGCAAAACATGAGGGGCTCCCGCAAGCTGTTAGAGGTCTTCGATATCGATTAGGTAATTCACACAGAACTGGCGTGCATGGTGAACCGGAAGATTAAGTCCTGCATCACGCACGGTTACGCCGTAGGACTGGATCGGCGGCACTCCAAGGCCGGCTTCGGAGGTGGTGAATGTCACGCCGATGCTCCCTGCGCCGCTGACCGATCGGCCGCGTGGTCGCTTGACATAAAGACGCTGACCGCTGCCTTGGCCCAGACGCTCTTCGGCAAAGCTGGCGGCGGCACACCACATGCCCCGCGCCCCTTCGCCGTGATCCTCTATCACCTCGAAGTCTGTCGCGTTGAGCGGCACCACAAGCAACCAATTTTCAGCGCGGTAAGCCTGCGCTGCAGCAGCGACAGGAAGGCTGGCACATAGGGCTACAAAAAGTAACTGGCGCATGACGTTTCTCCGTTGATGCTTGCACTAGAGAATAGAGCGACACGCGGCGCGGTCAAAGTCACGGCTGCGTCACCACCTGTAACAGCAACCTGTGGCTTGCTTTAATACGCGGTAACGGTCCTGAGCCAGCGGTGACTGCGCCGTGACAAACCTGACCAAACGCCCCCGTCCAAACCCATGTGATCCAGCAAAGCCAATCTTGCCAAGATCGCCACCGGCAAAGCCGCTACCTGATTGATCGCAGCAAAGTTAGCAGAACTTTTCGAACACCTTCGCGCCGCTCTGCGTCATACAGAACGGCGCCGAAGCGCTGCCTTTACGGCAAAGATCACTGATCCAGGAACGACCGCAACTTGCGCGACCGCGATGGGTGCTTGAGCTTGCGCAGGGCCTTTGCCTCGATCTGGCGGATGCGTTCGCGGGTTACGCTGAATTGCTGGCCGACTTCTTCGAGGGTGTGATCCGTGTTCATCCCGATACCGAACCGCATGCGCAACACACGTTCCTCACGCGGTGTGAGCGATGCAAGGACCCGCGTCGTGGTTTCCTTCAGGTTCTCCTGAATGGCGGAATCCAGCGGCAGCACCGCGTTCTTGTCCTCGATGAAATCGCCAAGCTGGCTGTCTTCCTCGTCGCCGATCGGGGTCTCCAGCGAAATCGGCTCCTTGGCGATCTTCATCACCTTGCGGACTTTTTCCAGCGGCATCTGGAGCTTTTCTGCCAGTTCCTCGGGCGTCGGTTCGCGGCCAATTTCGTGCAACATCTGGCGGCCGGTGCGGACCAGCTTGTTGATCGTCTCGATCATATGCACCGGAATACGGATGGTACGCGCCTGATCGGCGATGCTGCGGGTGATCGCCTGACGGATCCACCACGTTGCATAGGTGGAGAACTTATAGCCGCGGCGGTATTCGAACTTGTCCACGGCCTTCATC
>JAGXHC010000256.1 GCA_024636405.1 Sulfitobacter sp.
GGTCTATCCTGTGACGCCAGTGCGGCATTCAACCCCGCAACCAGCCCCTGCGCGGCGGCCTCTTCATAGCCTGTCGTTCCATTGATTTGTCCGGCGAGGTACAATCCTGGCACAGTTCGCAATTCCAATGTCGACGCGAGCGCGCGTGGATCGACAAAGTCATATTCGATAGCATAGCCGGGTTGAAGGATTTTCGCCTCCTCCAGCCCTACAATCGAATTGACGTAGTTTTGCTGCACATCCTCTGGCAAGGATGTTGAAATACCGTTCGGATAAATGGTGTCATCATTGATACCTTCAGGTTCCAAGAATATCTGGTGCGAGGATTTTTCCGCAAACCTGACCACCTTATCCTCAATCGACGGGCAATACCGTGGCCCAATTCCGTCAATGTGACCACCGTACATCGCGGAACGTTTCAAATTCTCACGGATAATATCGTGGGTGCGGGGATTGGTATGCGTTATGCCACACGATATTTGCTTCGCCGAGACAGAAGTTGACAAATATGAGAATAATACCGGGTCGGCGTCACCGGGCTGGCTCTCCAATATATCCCAGTTGATCGTCCGACCATCCAACCGTGGCGGCGTACCTGTTTTCAGGCGGCCCATGGGCAATTTGAAGCTGTCCATCCGATCCGCAAGTTTGACAGACGCCCGGTCGCCCATGCGCCCACCGGACTGCGAAATGTCACCGATGTGAATAACGCCACGCAGAAACGTGCCGGTGGTCAGCACTGTTGCCTTCGCAATCAGGGACAGACCATTCGCCAGAATAACCCCACAAACGCGGTTGTCAGCGATGCTGAAATCAACCACTTCGCCTTCGATAATGTGAAGGTTCTCTTGCGCTTCAGTCGCTTTGAGCATTTCTTCGCGGTAAACTTTTCGGTCAGCTTGGGCGCGTGGGCCTTGAACTGCAGGGCCTTTCCGCCGGTTCAACAGCCGGAATTGTATTCCAGCAAGGTCAGCGACCCGACCCATGACGCCGTCCATTGCGTCAATTTCGCGAACCAAATGGCCTTTTCCCAATCCACCGATCGCAGGATTGCAAGACATCACACCAATTCCATCACGAGTCATCGTAACAAGCGCTGTCTCCGCCCCCAACCGCGCGGAAGCGTGCGCAGCTTCAGTTCCAGCGTGCCCGCCGCCAATAACGATGACATCAAAATGTTTCACGTGAAACACTCCACCTATTTTCCTACGCAAAAGCTGGAAAAGATCTCGTCCAGCAACTGCTCTACATCTATGCGCCCGACCAAAGTTTCTAACGCGCGAATCGCCAGCCGAAGCTCTTCCGCTGCTATATCATATCGGTCCGGTCCGTAAGCCAGCGTTGCGCGGCAATCTGCCAAACACTCGCTTGCCAATGTCATTGCGGTTCGGTGCCGTTCAGACGTAGCAAGGCCAACGGACGCAGTACGCACCTCCAATGTCCGCTGAATGTCCCTGATCAACGCATCTATCCCCTGCCCCGACTTGCCGGACACAGCCCCCGATGCGTTTTCCAGAAGGTCCGCCTTGGGTCGTAATATGATATCCCCTTCAAGCGGTTCAATCACAAGCTTTTCGCCATCCTCCAAAAGAAATACGCGAAGATCCGCTTCACCTGCCCGCATGAGCGCGCGGGAAATGCCAATGCTCTCAATTTCATCGTCGCTTCCGCGCAATCCGGCAGTATCAAGCAAAGTCACGGGAAGACCGCCCAGATCCATCCGCACTTCGATCACATCCCGTGTGGTGCCGGCGATAGCCGATGTGATCGCAGCCTCACGGCCGGCTATCGCATTTAGCAACGTCGATTTCCCAACGTTTGGCGCGCCAACTATGGCGACCTCAAATCCGGACCGGATACGTTCCGCCACGGCTGATCCTGCGATTTCTTCGGTCAGTTCCGACATCACATGCAGCATTAACGATGAGACTTCGGGCGTGACATCGACTGGCACGTCTTCGTCTGCGAAATCAATTGTCGCTTCAAGAAGGGCGGCGGCGCGGATCAGATCTGTGCGCCAGCCTTCTACCTTGGCCCCAAGGTGCCCGGACAGAATCCGCAACGCTTGTTTGCGCTGTGCCTCCGTTTCTGCGTCAATCAGATCGGCCAACCCTTCGACGCGGGTAAGATCCAGCTTTTCATTTTCAAGCGCACGCCGGGTAAATTCACCGGCTTCGGCCATTCGTGTTTCCGGGAAAGACGATAGCAGCGTCAAAACTGCTCGAACCACTGCGATGCTGCCATGCAGGTGCAATTCCGCGACGTCCTCGCCTGTAAAACTTGCCGGGCCCGCGAAGAATAAAATCAGCGCCTGGTCAACCACCATTCCGGACCGATCCCGAAGCGGTCGCAGGCGCGCAACTCTTTCATCGGGCAATTGACCGGCAATTTCAACAATGATCCGCCGCGTCATCGGACCGGAGATCCGGACAACGGAAACCCCGGCCCGCCCCGGCGCAGTGGCTTGGGCGAAAATCGTGTCCATTATAGTAACCTTTTGTTATTGCTAAATAACTCAGGTGTTCATTGAATCGAAGAAGTCCGAGTTGGATTTGGTTTGCTTCAGTTTTCCAAGAAGGAATTCAATGGCGTCTGTGGTGCCCATCGGGTTCAGAATGCGGCGCAGGACAAAGGTTTTTTGCAGATCGATCTTATCGACCAGCAGCTCTTCTTTTCGAGTGCCGGATTTGAGAATATCAATCGCGGGGAATACCCGTTTGTCTGCGATCTTGCGATCCAGCACGATCTCAGAGTTGCCCGTACCCTTGAATTCTTCAAAGATTACTTCATCCATCCGCGAGCCTGTATCGATCAGAGCGGTCGCGATGATGGTCAATGATCCACCTTCCTCGATGTTGCGCGCAGCACCGAAGAAACGCTTTGGGCGTTGCAGGGCATTCGCATCGACACCACCGGTCAAAACCTTGCCGGACGACGGCACAACGGTGTTAAAAGCACGGCCCAAGCGAGTAATCGAATCGAGCAGGATCACCACATCGCGCTTGTGCTCAACCAACCGCTTGGCCTTTTCAATAACCATCTCGGACACTGCAACGTGGCGTGTTGCGGGTTCGTCAAAGGTGGACGACACCACCTCGCCCTTCACGCTGCGCTGCATGTCGGTGACTTCCTCGGGGCGTTCGTCAATCAGCAGGACGATCAGATAACACTCCGGGTGGTTCTTTTCGATGCTGTTCGCGATATTTTGCAGCAGAACCGTCTTACCTGTGCGCGGCGGCGCCACGATCAGACAACGCTGGCCCTTACCGATCGGCGAAACAAGGTCGATGATCCGCGCAGAGCGGTCCTTGATGGTGGGATCTTCGACTTCCATCGTCATACGTTCGTCAGGATAAAGCGGCGTGAGGTTCTCAAAAGCGACCTTGTGGCGGGCCTTCTCGGGCTCTTCAAAGTTGATCTTGGTCACTTCTGTCAGGGCAAAGTAACGTTCGGTATCGTCCGGGGCTTTTATCAGCCCCTCAATGGTGTCCCCGGTTCTCAGCGAATGCTGACGGGCCATTTCAGGCGAAACATAGATATCATCGGGGCCGGGCAAATAGTTTGCCTCCGGAGAGCGCAGAAACCCAAAACCGTCCTGCAGTACCTCAAGCACCCCATCGCCAGAGATTTCCCAACCATCGTCCGCGCGTTCGCGCAGGATCTGAAACATCATCTCACCCTTGCGCATGGTGGAGGCGTTTTCAATCTCCAGCTCTTCCGCCATGGCCAGCAGGTTTTTGGGTGTCTGCGCCTTCAGGTCGGCGAGGTTCAGCGATTCGGTTTCGGTTGTCATGACATATCCCGTGCAACGGCCGACACATCGGCGGTTGGTCGAAAGAGGAAAATAAAAGCTAGATGCGGTCCCCGAACGGGGTGCAGCCGCAGATATAAGCAAGCCAGGTGATCAAGTCAATCGGATCAGAATTTGACGACCACGGAGATCACAATCACAATCATCAGCACCGTCGGCACTTCGTTCATGATCCGGTATCGCCGTCCCGTCACGGTATTTTTCCCGCGCTGCATATTACCAACGCAGCGTTCCAGCCAGATGTGAAATGCGCTCATTCCCAATACGGATAACATCTTGGTCCAAGGCCAGAACAGCGACCAATCAACAATGCCCGGTGTAAAAACAAGACAGAGCCCGAAGAACCACGTCGCCAGCATTGCGGGCCCCATGATCACATGCGCCAGCTTGTATTCCATCATTGCGAATAAATCGTGTGTCTCGCCGGTCATCCCGACCCGTTCCGTATGGTGGACCAAAAGCCGGGGAAGATAAAAGATGCCCGCCATCCATGAAATGACCGCGATGATATGAAGCGATTTTGTCCAGGGATAGGCCAGGGCCAGAAAGTCTGTCATCGACGCCTCGCTTTTCTGCCCTTCTATAATAAATAAGAAAAGAAGAAAGATGTTGTTGTTAGTAGGGGCAAGGCAATCTGTGGATTATCGCGTTGTCAGGTCAGTTATGCACATGTGCACAATCGGCCAGTGTCCGATGTATAAAAATCGGCGGTAGTCATTATTTTATATTTATATCAGTAATTTATGTGAAATATGTCGACGGGAACAGGCGTACAATCCTGTGCATGGTTTCGGCCGAATTCCGATTGTCATCGGTCAAGAGTTATCCTTCTCCCCAGGGGCAGGAATCATGGCGTTACCGCGCGGATTTTCCCAAATCGGCAGCCTTGTGCAGTCAAGATGTATTCTGCAGTACTATATCCTAACAAACCGTTAAGATGGCACACAGGCTTATCCACATGATCCAACCCCTCATCCTTGCGTCCGGCTCTGCCATCAGGGCACAGTTGTTGCGCCAAGCGGGTATTGACCACGAAGTCATGGTGCCGCGACTAGATGAAGAAATGATTAAGCAGGCCCTTGTCGCCGAAGGTGCAGCACCACGCGATATTGCGGACACGCTGGCAGAAATGAAGGCGCGCAAGATCGGCGAAAAGAACCCCGGTGCACTGGTGTTGGGGTGTGATCAGGTGCTGGACCATCGCGGGGCCATGTTGTCAAAACCGCGCGACCCCGGCGATGCGGTGGCCCAGCTTACGTCCCTGCGGGGGGACCGGCACAGCCTTTTGTCCGCGGCAGTTCTCTATGAGGGCGGGAAACCGGTCTGGCGGCACATCGGGCAGGTGCGTCTTCGGATGCGCGATGCGAGCGACGCCTATATCGCAGATTACGTGGCGCGAAACTGGGACAGCATTCGTCACGCCGTCGGCTGTTATAAGCTGGAAGAAGAAGGCGTGCGGCTGTTTACCAATATTGAGGGGGATTACTTTCACGTGCTGGGTATGCCACTTCTTGAACTGTTGAACTATCTGGCCCTGCGCGGAGATATTGCCACATGAGCTTGCCCAAAATACCTCTGGCCGGGGTTATCGGATCGCCGATCTCCCATTCAAAATCTCCGCAACTGCACACTCACTGGCTCAAGACTTATGGCATTGCAGGTCACTATATCCCAATGGACGTGGCGCCCGATGATTTGGCCGACGTATTGCGCGCCCTGCCGAAGATGGGTTTCGTCGGGGTGAATATCACCATTCCGCACAAGGAAAAGGTGATGGATCTGGCGGATCTGGTGACAGACCGCGCCATTCTGATCGGCGCGGCAAATACGTTGATTTTTCGCAAAGACGGCAAGGTTCATGCCGACAACACCGATGGGTATGGATTTTTGGAAAACCTGCGCAGCAATGCGCCGGGTTGGCAGCCGCGTGCCGGCCCTGCCGCTGTGCTGGGTGCGGGGGGTGCCGCCCGAGCCGTGATTGCGTCGCTGCTGGATGCCGGGGTGCCCGAAATCATGCTGTCCAATCGCACCCGCGTCCGCGCGGACAACCTTCAATCGAATTTTGGCAACCGGATCACGGTATATGACTGGGTGCAGGCCGGTAATATGATTGATGCGGCAAGCCTTGTGGTCAACACAACTTCTCTGGGCATGATCGGCAAGCCGGAACTGCGTGTGCCGCTTGATGGATTGCGGCCCGGCGTTGTGGTGACCGATCTGGTCTATGCGCCGCTCAAGACACGGTTGCTTGAAACAGCAAGCGGAATGGGCTGTGTGACGGTGGACGGTCTGGGCATGTTGCTGCATCAGGCGGTGCCGGCGTTCGAGCGGTGGTTCGGCACCCGGCCAGAAGTGGACCGCGCCACGCGCGCCGCCGCGTTGCGCTGATGTATCTGCTGGGGCTGACCGGGTCCATCGGTATGGGCAAATCGACCACCGCCAAGATGTTTGCCGAATTCGGGTGTGCTGTCTGGGATGCAGATGCGGCAGTGCATCGGCTTTATGTGCGCGCTGGCGCCGCAGTTCCCCTTGTTAGAGCCGCATTTCCCGATGCCATCGTGAACGGGGAGGTTTCGCGCGACATGCTTAAACAGATCATCGCAGGCGATGATACGGCGCTGCGCCAGATCGAACAGATCGTGCACCCATTGGTGGCACAGGACCGCGCGGCGTTTCTGGCTGAGACACAGACCGACATTGCGGTGCTTGATATTCCCTTGCTGTTTGAAACCGGTGGCGATGCAGTTATGGACGCCGTGGTTTGTGTGCGGGTGGCGGAAGACACCCAGATGGCCCGCGTGCTGGACCGTGGCACCATGACCCGCGCACAATTCGAGGCGATCCGCGCCAAACAGATGCCGAATGACGAAAAATGCGCCCGTGCTGATTTCGTCATTGAGACAGATACGCTTGAGCATGCCCGCGCTCAGGTGCAAAAGGTCGTGATGACGATCAGAGGGAAACTGGACCATGCGTGAAATCGTGCTTGATACGGAAACCACCGGATTCGACCCTGAAACAGGCGATCGCATTGTTGAAATCGGTGCGGTTGAACTGATGGGTCATGTGGCCACGGGCAAGACGTTTCATGAATATATCAACCCCGAACGCGCGATGCCGGATGAGGCATTTCAGGTGCACGGTCTGGGCGACGAATTTCTCCGGGACAAACCAAAATTTGCGCAGGTGGGCCGCAAATTCAAGGATTTCATCGGCGACGCCAAGCTGATCATTCACAATGCAGCTTTTGATATAAAGTTTCTGAATGCGGAGCTGAAATGGATGGGCCTGCCGCTGATCCCGTGGGAGCAGGCGATTGATACCCTCGCCATTGCCCGCAAAAGATTCCCCGGATCACCCGCTTCGCTGGATGCCTTGTGTCGGCGGTTCGGCATCGACAATGGCGCGCGGACGTTGCACGGCGCGCTTTTGGACAGTGAAATTCTGGCGGAGGTTTATCTTGAGCTGATTGGCGGGCGACAGCCGGACTTTGGCTTGTCTTCACGGCCTGAACGCAAAGCGGGCGATGCGGAACAGAACTGGACGCCGAAGCCACGGCCAATGCCGCTTCCATCCCGCCTGACGGCAGCAGAAGCCGCCGCCCACGCTGAATTTGTCAGCAAACTGGGCGACGGCGCAGTCTGGAATAAGATCTAGGCGTCTGCCTTGGGTGGATTTTCCGCCTGACGACGCGCGATTTCGTTGCGATAGAGCGACAGAAAGTCGATGTTTTCGAGGTTCAGTGGCGGAAAGCCGCCGTCGCGGGTCACATCGCTGACGACACGGCGCAGGAACGGAAAGATCATGCGCGGACATTCGATCAACAGATACGGGTGCATCTGATCCTCCGGTACGCCTTCGATCTGAAAAACACCGACATAGTCGATTTCAAAAACGAACAGCGTGGTGTCGGTATCTTTGCCCTTGGACGTGATGTTCAGCTTGATCGCGGTTTCGTATTGGTTCTCGCCTGATCGCTTTTTGGCATCCAGATTGACCTGAACCTTGACGTCGGGCTGCACATCGGACGGTGCGCCTTTTTGGGCCATGATATTTTCAAAGGACATGTCGCGGATGAATTGCCCCAGCACCCGCATTTGCGGCTGTGGTGCGGCGGCGTTTTCGGCTTCGGCCATTGTCGGCTCCCTGATCTGATGAATAATTTCGCAACGGCTTAGCAGCTTGGCAAACTGCCCTCAATGCTTCGTGCGGCTGTTTGGACCCTTGGTTATCTCATCTTCGTTCGGGATCTCGTGAAAATCGGCGTCAATAATGTCACCGCGCCCCTGCTGCGGTGGGGGCTGTGACCCCGGTGTGCCAAAGCCCTGAACTTTGATCCGGTCGCGGATTGCGCGGAACGCTGCTTGTCGGACTTGGGGGATCAGAAAGGAAAATCCAACGGCGTCGGTGAAAAATCCGGGCGTCAGCAACAGCGCGCCGGCAAAAAGAATCATCGCTCCGTGGACAAGCGGTTCCGTGGGGTCGCGCATGTCAGAGAACGAACTGCGCAGTTGCCCCAGCGCAATCGCCCCCTGCGACCGCACCAGCCAAGTGCCCAGCACGGCAGTAAAAATAACAATGGCCAACGTCCAGCCAAGGCCGATAGCGCCGCCAATCTGGATGAACAGCGTAATCTCGATCAGGGGCACGGCAATAAATGCCAGAAGCAGCCACATGGCAAATGGTCCTTTCGCAGGGGGCAGAGTGGACTTGCCCCGGTCAAGCACCTACATAAGGCGTCAAGACGCATGTTTCCATGCTTTGCCCTAAACGAGGTTCCGATGAATTCACCAATGATCCAGCTTCTGGTGCTTGCCGGTATTGCGGTATTCCTGATTCTGCGGCTGAAAAACGTACTTGGGACGCGGGAAGGTTTTGAAAAACCGCCCGTCACCGATCAGACGACATCCAAGCGCAGCGGTCCGGCGCTTGAGGTTATCGAAGGCGGCCCCGATCTGGACATCACAGACCACGTTGCCGAAGACAGCGCACAGGGCAAGGCACTGGCGCAGATGAAGCGGCTTGAGCCGTCATTCGGGGTTAACGACTTTCTTCAAGGGGCTCGCGGTGCCTATGAAATGATCGTTATGGGCTATGAACGCGGCGAACTTGCCGAGATTCAGCCGTTTCTGGCGGAAGACATCTATGAAAGCTTTGTTGATGGCGTTGCCGCGCGCGAAGATCAGGGCCTGACCATCGAGGCGAGCTTCTTTGGTGTAAAGGAAATGGAGTTGGTGAATGCAACGCTGGACCCCGATACCAACGAAGGCGAACTGACAGTGCGCTTTGTTGCTGAACTGACCTCTGCCGTGCGCGACAAGGGCGGCGACATCATCGAAGGCAGCACCACCGAAGTTAAGCGTCAGAAAGATGTCTGGGTGTTTGCCCGCATCATGGGCTCGGATGATCCGAATTGGCTGCTGGTTTCTACAGACGGATAAGCCACGGCGCTGCTGCGCTGGCTTTAATTGGGGTGTTCCTGATGAGCAGTGCCGCAGCGTCGGACTTGCGTTACGAGGTTCTTGACTTCGATCAGCTTGACGGTTGGGAGAAGGATGACCACGCCGCCGCGCTGCGCGTTTTTCTGAATACCTGCGGTGACATGGACGATATAGACTGGCGTGCCGTGTGTAAATTTGCGCGCACTGACCCGGACCCCAAACAGTTTTTCGAACTTTTTTTCCGGCCTGTCCTGATCGAGGATGGCGCAGACGCGATGTTCACAGGGTATTTTGAGCCTGAACTTGACGGTGATCTGTACCGTTCCGCGCGATACCAGTATCCGATCTACGCCATGCCCCCCGAAGCGTTGGAGACAAACCCCTGGCTGACCCGCCGTCAGATCCTGGACGGTGACGCAATGAACGGACGCGGGCTTGAGATTGCCTGGGTCGATGACCCGGTCGAGCTTTTCTTTTTGCAAATTCAGGGGTCCGGTCGCGTGCGTCTGCCCGATGGCCGCTATCTTCGTGTGGGGTATCGCGGGGCGAACGGGCATCCCTACCGCTCCATCGGCGTCGAACTGGTGCGCCGGGGCGTTTATGAGCCGCACCAGGTCAGCGCAGAGGTGATCAAGTCATGGGTGCGCCGCAATCCCGAAGAGGGTCGCGAGCTTTTGTATCATAACCCGTCCTACGTTTTTTTTCGCGAAGTCAGCAAAGTGCCGGCGGATCAGGGGCCGTTGGGCGCAATGAACCGATCCGTTACGACCCTGCGCACGATTGCGGTTGATCCGTCGATTGTGAAACTAGGCTCGCCTGTGTGGATCGAAAAGGATGGTAACGGCCCAATGCGGCGGTTGATGATCGCTCAAGACACCGGATCGGCGATCAAGGGCGCGCAGCGGGCGGATGTCTTTTTCGGCACCGGTGATGCGGCGGGCAAGGCGGCGGGGATGCTGCGCGATCCTGGCCGTATGCTTGTGCTGATGCCAATTCAACGCGCCTATGCCCTGCTGCCTGAAAGCGCCTTATGAAGCGGCGGCGGCTAAGCGACGATGATCTTGCCTTGTGGCGAAAAGTGACGGAGCGGACGGAACGGCTTGACCTGAAGTCGCTGTTCACCCCGCAGATTGATGCGCCCGCACCCTCCGCCCCGGCGGTGCGCAAGGCGAAATCCGTGTTGATGGGAAAACCGCACGGCACGCTGCAACGCCGCGCGCACGATCTGTCGCCATCCCTGCCGGACCAGATCCGCAGCACGCCGGTGCAGATGGACAAGAACGCGTTTGGCAAGCTTAAACGCGGCAAACTGCGCCCCGAGGGGCGGATTGATCTGCACGGTATGACGCTGGATCGCGCGCATCCCGCCCTGACACAATTCGTCATTGCGTCCCACAAGCGCGGCAGACGGTTGGTGCTGGTGATCACGGGCAAAGGCAAGCTGCGCGATGAGGGTGGCCCGATCCCGGTGCGTCACGGCGTGTTGCGCCATCAGGTGCCGCAATGGTTGTCGATGGCGCCGCTGTCGTCGCTGGTGTTGCAGGTATCACAAGCGCACATCAGCCACGGCGGCGGCGGCGCCTATTATGTTTATCTGCGGCGCAACCGCTAACGCTGCAACCGAGATACATGCGTGACGATGCCAAAAGTCGCCAGCACCGCGGCCAGAACATAGAAAACCGCAATCGGCACCATTTGAGCGGGGAAGTTGATCCCAAGGTCAATCAGCCCGCCAGTGATCCCCGGCCCGATGGCCGACCCGAAAACCATCAGCGCCGCCGCTGCCGCCTTGATCGCGCCCAGATGCCTCGTGCCGAAATATTCGGCCCAAAATGCGGCCGGCGCGGTGGATTGCATCCCCTGCCCCATGCCAAAAATGATGAGCCCGACGCCAGCCATCCAGATCGTGTCG
Organism: Sulfitobacter sp.; assembly: GCA_024636405.1. The sequence goes on from JAGXHC010000256.1 coordinate 11,165, forward strand.
GCATAGGCCAGCACGATGAATGATACCGCGAAGGGCAGCATTTGAACCGGCACAACACGGCTGACGCCGAAACGGTCGATCGCCCAGCCGGATACAAAGGTGCTGATCACCGATGAGACCGTATAGACCGGCATCAACGCCACGAATGCGACCAGTTCCCATCCCTTTACCTCAACCAGATGGACCTGTTGAAAAAACAGCGCCGTTCCCCACGCCGATGGTCCCAGAACCAGCGGGATCATCAACCAGAAAAGCGGGCTGCGCAGCATTTGCGGCCGGGTCCAGTGACGGCCATCCATGCCCGTAATCTGTGCTTCATCCGCCATCGATTGTGGCGTGCGTTCGCGGCGCAGCAAGACAAGAAGTATGGGAATTGTGATCACGACCAGCGCCGCAGCCAGCACCCAAAGGCTGCGCCAATGAAAGCTGGCGAACAGTGCCACGAACACCACCGGCAGGATCGCCTGACCGGCGGCAAACCCCATAGACGACAATGACAGCGCCTTGCCGCGCGTCGCCTCGAACCAGCGGACCATGGCGACCGCGCCAAGTTGCGACATCATCCCCTGCCCCGTCAGCCGCAGCGCATAGATGACAAAAACCAGCGCGATCCAGTTCGGCACCGCCGCCATCGCCAGACAGGCAAAGGCCAGCGCCACCATCACGCCCACGGCCAACACGCGCACGCGGAAACGGTCAGTCAGGACACCGGCCCAGACCATCGCGATTGCCGACATCGTCGTGCCGATGGTATAGATCCCGCCCCACTGTCCGTCGCTGAGTGAAAACTCCCCTTTTATCTCACCTGCAAATAGCGAGATGAAATAGGTCTGCCCGTAGGACGAGGTGAAGGTCAGCAGGAAACCTGCCAACAGGAACAGCCAGTTGCGGCGCAGGAAGCGAAGATAATCCATGCCCCTTCATCTGCGGGGCATGGAGAAAAGAAAAGACCTAAAGCACGTAACGCGACAGATCCGTGGACCGTGTCAGCTCGCCCAGATTGGTTTCGACAAAGTCGGCGTTTACCACGACTTCGTCACCACCCCGGTCCGGCGCAGTAAAGGAAAGTTCCTCAAACACCCGCTCCATCACGGTATAAAGCCGCCGCGCACCAATGTTTTCAACGGAGTGATTCACATCAGCAGCGATTTTGGCCAACGCCTTGATCCCGTCTTCGGTAAAGCTGACGGTGACGTTTTCCGTGCCCATCAGCGCGGTATATTGCAGCGTCAACGCATTGTCGGTTTCTGTGAGAATTCGCACGAAATCGCCTTCGGTCAGCGCGCGCAATTCAACCCGGATCGGCAAACGGCCCTGAAGTTCCGGCAGCAGGTCCGATGGTTTCGCGATGTGGAAAGCGCCCGAGGCAATGAACAGGATGTGGTCAGTCCTGACCGGACCGTACTTTGTGCTGACGGTTGTGCCCTCAATCAGCGGCAACAGATCGCGCTGCACGCCTTCGCGGCTGACATCGCCGCCGCGCGCATCGGAACGGGCGCAGACCTTGTCAATTTCATCAAGGAAAACAATGCCGTTTTGCTCAACCGCTTCAATCGCGGCACGGTTCACGGTTTCATCGTCCAACAGTTTATCGGCCTCCTGCCCCACCAGAACGCCATAGCTTTCTTTCACGGACAAACGCTTTTTCGTCGTGCGGCCGCCCATCGCTTTGCCAAAGATATCGCCAAGGTTCATCATGCCCGCGCCGGGCTGGCCGGGGATGTCCATCATGGGAAACGGGCTGGAGGTATCGGCGATCTCCAGCTCGATCATGGTGTCGTCCAATTCATCTGCGCGCAGTTTCTTGCGGAACATTTCGCGGGTGCCGTCGCGGGCATCGGTGCCGGCGATGGCATCGATCACGCGTTCCTCTGCGGCATGGCGGGCTTTGGCATTCACCTCTTCGCGCATGTGGTCGCGGGTCATCACAATGGCGCCGTCAACCAGATCGCGGATGATCTGTTCCACGTCGCGCCCGACATAGCCGACTTCGGTAAACTTCGTCGCTTCAACCTTGAGGAACGGCGCGCGCGCAAGTTTCGCCAAACGGCGGCTGATTTCGGTCTTGCCGACGCCGGTGGGGCCGATCATCAGAATGTTTTTCGGGTATACTTCGTCGCGCAAATCGTCGGCCAGTTGCTTGCGCCGCCAGCGGTTGCGCAAGGCCACGGCAACGGCGCGTTTCGCATCACTTTGGCCAATGATATAGCGATCAAGTTCGCTGACGATTTCGCGGGGTGTCAGATCGGTCATTTGGATATCTTCTCCACCGTCAGGTTGCCGTTGGTATACACGCAAATGTCCGCCGCAATTGCCATTGCTGCACGCGCCAGCGTTTCCGCATCGCGGTCGCTGTCCATCATGCCGCGCGCGGCGGCCAGCGCATAGTTGCCACCCGATCCGATGGCGGCAACATCATGTTCCGGCTCAAGCACGTCACCCGCGCCGGCGATCACCAAAAGATCGTCGCCGTCCGTGACAATAAGCATCGCTTCAAGTTTTTGCAGGTACTTGTCAGTGCGCCAGTCCTTGGCCAGTTCCACGCTGGCGCGTTGCAACTGGCCGGGATGCGCTTCCAGCTTTGTTTCAAGCCGTTCAAGCAGGGAAAAGGCATCGGCTGTGGACCCCGCAAACCCGGCGATAACCTCGTGCCCGCCGACGTTCAACCTGCGCACTTTGCGCGCCGTTCCCTTGATCACGGTCTGGCCCAGACTGACCTGTCCGTCCCCGGCGATAACGATCTCACCGCCCTTGCGGACACCGATGATCGTGGTCCCGTGCCATCCGGGGAAATCCTGTTTTGACATGCGCGGCCTCCTGACTTTGGCTTTATATGACCCTCGGGTGACTGCGGTACAAGGGCAACCCCCGGATGCACAAAGGGCGCCCGATCGGGACGCCCTTGGCAAAAAGATCAATGTTTTCAGATGCTGTCTTCGATCCAGCGCTTCAGATCCGCCTTGGGTCGCGCGCCTGCCATGTTCGATACAACTTCACCGTCCTTGAAGATGAACAGCGCCGGAATGCCGCGCACGCCCATCTGCGCCGGGGAGTTGGGGTTATCGTCGACGTTCACTTTGACGACCTTTACCTTACCGTCCATTTCTGCGGACAATTCTTCAAGCGACGGGCCGATTTGCTTGCATGGTCCGCACCATTCGGCCCAGAAATCCACCACTACGGGGATATCGGAATTTTTGACTTCGGCGTCGAATGTGGCGTCGGTGACTGCGACGGTTGCCATGATGCTCTCCTGACAGAATGGGTTAGGGGATGAACCTATGAACGCACATCGCTGGCGTCAAGATATGGCGCGCGATGAAGCGCGTTTGTCACAATATCGTAGGGCAGCACCATAAGCGTTGCCGTGCGCGTCCAGAGGATTGCGGTCTTTATCTCCCGGCTCGGGTAAAGCTGTGCCAGCATATGCGCGTAGGCACCCATTTGCCGCAACAGCCCTTCGGGACAGCTTTCTGGGGTGTCTGGCACAACGCGGTTGGTCTTGAAATCCACAGCAAGGACGGTGTTTTCGGTAACGACAAGACGGTCAATGACACCGCGCAATCGCAATCCGTTGATCGACGCGGTCAGCGGTACTTCGGCAAGGGTGTCGGGCGCAAAAAGCGTTGCAATCTCGGGCCGCAAAAGAAGGCTGTCCGCCTCAGCCTGAGCCATGTCAAAGACAGCGGGGTCTATGCCATTAGCCATGCGGTCCAGCACGATCATGCGCGCAGCACCATCAAGCCCCGGAAGATGTTCCAGCATCGCGTGGACAAGCGATCCGTAGGATTTGGCGCTGTCTTCATCCGCGCCCGCATCGCCCGCCAACGCCTTGGCGCCCCCCAAGTCAGATGGCAAAAGAGGATCAGCGGGATGGCAGAAAAGCGGGACAGACGTTGCGAAAACAGGCTCTAAC
>JAGXHC010000035.1 GCA_024636405.1 Sulfitobacter sp.
ATCCAGTACCGCCCGCCCCAGCCCGGCGCAGGTGGCGCGGTCACGATAATGTCCAGTTTGTCCAGTTTCATGCGCGCCCTCTTGTATTCCAAATGGTTGCAAATCCCACGGGGGTCCGGGGGTGTGAAACCCCCGTGCCGTCAGCGGTCGAACACGATCACGTTGCGCCGCGCAGCGCCACCCTTGGTATCCGCAATCGCCTCATTGATCTGATCCAGCCGCCAGCGGCCCGAAATAAGCTCGTCCAGTTTCAGCCGCCCTTGGGTATAAAGATCCACCATCCAGGGAATGTCGCGCTGGATCACAACATCGCCCATTTTTGATCCGATCATCCCCTGCGCACAGGCGGCCAGCATCACGGGCTCATAGCTCGATATTGCGCCGGAATGGGGCATGCCGACCATGATCACCTTGCCGCCATTGGCAAGGTATCTTGGCGCGTCGTCATAGGCCGGGATCACACCCACGGTGACAATCACCGCATCGGCGCCGCGCCCCAGCGCATTGCGCGCCGCTTGCCAGGGTTTATCGTCGCTGGCCAGCACACCGTCGGTCGCGCCGAACGCGCGTGCCACGTCCAGCTTTTCCGCGCTCATGTCCACCGCCACGATGCGCCGTGCCCCCGCGATCCGCGCGCCCTGTATCGCGTTCAGCCCGACACCGCCCGCGCCGATGACCACCACATCCTGACCGGCGCGCAGACCGGCGGCATTGACGACCGCTCCCACGCCGGTGATCACGCCGCAGGCGATCAGGCTGGCCGCATCCTTGGGGATGTCGTGGCTGATCTTTACCACCTGCGCCTGTTCAACCACCACCTTTTCCGCAAAGGCACCCGATGCCATCGCCTGATGCAACTTGCCGCCATCGGCAGTCTTGAGCGGTCCTTGATCGCCGTCATAGGGGGTCTCGCAGACCGTTGGCTTGCCGCTGGCGCAACTGGCGCAAGTGCCGCAGGCCCGGATCAGGGTCACCACCACGCTGTCACCCAGCGCCAGTCCGCGCACCGTGTCACCCAACGCGCTGATACGGCCCGCCGCTTCGTGGCCATAGACCGCCGGCAGCGACCCGCCCCATGCGCCGCCCGCATAGGAGATATCGGAATGGCAGATCGCGACAGCGTCCAGCGTCACTTCCACCTCCGAGCCTTGCGGCGCACGCAGTTCCACGTCCTCGATGACCAACGGGGCGCCAAATTCATGGCAGACGGCGGCTTTGATCAGGGGCAAGTGATGTCCTTTCAGTGCGGATTTGAACTTGTGTCGCCCGAATTGTCGGGGCGGTGCAAGCGCCTTTGCGACAAGCGCAAAGATTATTGCGCCAGATCAGCCGCCACATTCGCTGAGCAAATCAGGCTTGGGCGACGGGATCAGGCGCAGGCGTGAAAATCTGACCCTCGGCGTGCTCTTGTTCAAAGTGCAGGTGCCTTCGGGATCGTTCAGCGCGCGGGCGCGATGCTTCTGATCGCACGCGAGCGTGCGATGCTTCTTATACCGCGCGTGCGCGCGGTATTTCCTGAAGCGCGCGGGCCCGCAATCCTTTTTAAAGCGCGCGTGCCCGCGCGACAAAACCAGCGGCCTCAGCAGGCGCATGACCCATCTGCAACGCCGGATCAAAGACATCACCGCGCAAGTCAGGATAATCCGCCCGCGCCAGATCGCGCAGCGGCACACGTTGTTTCAGCGCCTCAAGGCACAACGCCTTGGCCTTGGCCTGCGCCTGTGGGCGCGGCATCAACTCGGCCAGCGCAAAACTCAGCGCCTCGGCATGGATCAGGCCCAGACCGTTCTCCAATGTTGCGTGCATCTGGACCGGATGCGGTATCATGCCAGTCGCCAATGTCCGCGCGTGGTGCAGCGCTGCGGCAAGGCTCAGCGCCAGTTGCGGCACCGTCATCCATTCGGCAAACCATGCCGCGCCATCGCGCTGATGCTGATGTACCGCCGCCGCCTGCAGACCCGCGCGCAGCCCGGTAAAATGATGCGACAGTGCCACCAATGCCGATGGCCCCACCGGGTTCTGTTTTTGCGGCATGGTGGATGACGCGCCCGCCGACCCCAGCGCGATTTCACCCAGATCCGAACTGCTGAGCGCAATCGCCGTGTGACCCATCGCGGCCAGTGTCGCCATGACCTGTCCCTGCCAGTCCGCGATGCGCAGGATCGGGCCGCGGTCCGTATGCCAACTGCGTTTGGGATCATGGAGCCCCAGCGCCTTTGCCAGCCCGGCACGGGTCTTGGCCGCGTGCGGTCCCAGCGCGGATGCCGTCCCCGCCGCCCCCGACAGCGACACCCAAAGCGCGCCGCGCCGCAGGGTCTCCAGCGCGCTCAACGCATCTATCAACGGGTTGCCCCACCCCGCCAGCACCGCACCCCATGACGTCGGTGTGGCGTGTTGGGCATAGGTGCGTGCGGGCATCGGCAGGGCGGCGTGTTCCTTTGCCGCTTTTGCCAGTGCCGCGATGATGGCGCGCAAGTCTGTCTCGGCCAGCGCCAGCGCCTGACGCAGACGCAGCATCAGCGCGGTGTCGATGATGTCCTGGCTGGTGGCGCCCCAGTGAACGTACTGCGCGTGTTCGGGTGCGTTCATTTCGGCGCGGAAAGCCGCAACCAGCCCCGGCACGCTGACCCCGTTTTCGCCCGTCGCACCCGCGATCGCGCCCGGATCGATCTGTATTTCCATGCTGGCCCGGTGGATCGCCGCGCCGCTGATCTGGGGGATCACGCCCAGATCGCCCTGCACCGTGGCCAGTGCGCCTTCAACCAGCAGCATCGCGCGCACTGCGGCGGTGTCTGAAAACAATCGCCCGACTTCGCCACAGTCGAAGAGTTTCGCATAAAGCGGGCTGTCAAAGACGCTGGCGGCCATGGGTCATCCTTTCAAAATGCTGTCTATGATCTGCGCCAGCCCCGCCGGATCGGCGAAAAAGGGCGAATGTCCGGTGGACATCTCAAAGACGTCCGCCGCAGGCCAGTCACGGGTCATCGTTACCTGATATTCGGGCGGGATCGTGTGGTCTTGCGCGCAGCGGATATAGCTGCGGGGCACAGGGTGATCGACATGGGCCAGCGCGGTTTCATTCGGTGCCACCGCCTGTGCGCAAAGCCGCGGGTTCGCGAAATCAACCGTGCCCGGCGGACAGTCATGGTAAAACAGATCGCCCGTCATTGCAGGATCAAGGGTAAAGCTGTGCCGGTCGTCGGCCATCCGCACCGCCGCCATCAAGGGCTGGCGCGGTGCGCGCCTGCGCATCTGTGCCAGGCTAAGACCGGGTTCAGGCACATATGCGCAAAGATAGATCAGTCGCGCCATCGCCAACGGCGCCTTCACTGCCGCTGCCGTGATGGCATAACCGCCCATCGAATGGCCCAGCACCACGGTGTCGGGCAAACACGCCGCCAACACCGCATCGGCGTAGGCATCAAGCGAAACGTCTCTCACCGGCGTTGCATCCTGACCATGTCCGGGCAGATCAATCGCGCGCGGATCATGCCCCAGATCGGTCAGTGCCGGGATCAGGTCGCGCCAGCACCATGCCCCGTGGCACGATCCGTGCACCAGCAGAATATCAGCCATTCCCGTCGGCCTCTGCCGCCATCTCTTTCCACGTCGCCTTGGCCAGTTTGATTGCGTGGTTCACCTTTGGCACCCCGCAATAGACCGCAACATGCTGAAACACCTCCATCACATCACGCGCGCTGGCGCCGGTACGCGCGCAGGCGCGGATGTGCATCGGGATCTCATCAAAGTTGCCCATCGCGGCCAGCAGCGCCAGTGTCAGCATCGACCGTTCCCGCAAGGCAATCGCGTCCGACGCCCAAACGGTGCCCCACGCGCCTTCGGTGATCAGGTCCTGAAAGGGTGTGTCGGCCTCGGTCTTGGCTGTCTCTGCGCGGTCTACATGGGCATCCCCCAACACGCGGCGGCGCACGGTCATCCCGGCCTCAAAGCGATCAGACATGACCAACCCCGTTCAGAAAATCGCCCAGCACGCGGGCGTATTCCTCGGGCTGTTCAACGCAGGGCAGATGTCCGGCCTTGCGGATCAGGTGGAATTTGCTGGCAGGGATCAGATCCATCATTTCGCGCACCAGATCGGGCGGGGTCGATCCGTCCTCGGACCCTGCAATGCCAAGGGCAGGCAACCGCAGACCGCTGGTGGTGGTCATGAAATCACTGTGCGAGATGGCCGCCGAACAGCCCGCATAGCCCGCGTCCGGTTGCCGCACCAGCATGTTGCGCCACAGCTCCAATTCAGGCGTGGCGCGGAAGTCGGCAGAGAACCAACGTTCCATCACCGCATCGGCAAGGCTTTCGATGCCGCCCGTCTGTACCGCCGCGATGCGTTCGGCCCACATGGCGCGGTTGCCGATCTTGGTGGCGGTGTTCGACAGCACCAGCGCGCGCACCAGATCCAGCCGTTTCACAGCAAGCCCCTGCGCAATCATACCGCCGATGGAGAGACCGACAAAGACGCATTCCTTGACCTGCAAATGATCCAGCAACCGTTCGGCATCCGTGATCAGCGCGCCCATGTGATAGGGGCCGGACGGGCAACTGGAAAGCCCGTGACCGCGTTTGTCATATCGGATAATCCGCAGCCCCGCCGGCAACAGCGGCAGGATCGGATCCCACAGTCGCATATCGGTGCCCAGCGAATTGGCAAAGACCACGGGCGCGCCGTCATCGGGGCCATCCACGCGGTAGTGCAGGCGCACCTCACCGGTATCAAAGATGTTCATGCTGGGTCTCCCTTTTAGCAAAGTGGGGCCATGGTGTGACCGTGATCAAAGGCGCGCCGTCTTTTATTGCGTACCACTGGGGGTCTGTCGAATCGCGGCGGCGAATTCCGGTTGGCGGGCAACACCCTGCAACAGGCCGGTTTCACATCGCATGCATGCGTGATCAGCGCCGATCAGGTTGTTGCGGTTGAAACGGGCAAGGCAACACCCTGTCACGCCAAAGTCTCCAGCGCGCGGGCAAAGATATCGGCGTCCACGTTGCCCCCCGAAATGGTCACGATCACGTCGTCGCCCTCAATCTGGTCGCCGTGAAACAGGGCCGCCGCCAATGCCACGGCACCGCCCGGTTCAGCCACGACCTTGAGGCGATTAAAGGCATGCGCCATTGCCTGTAACGCTTGCGCATCGCTTACCACCAGCCCCGGACCCACCAGCCGCTGCATGATCGGAAAGGTGATGTCGCCCGCTTGCGGGGTCACGATGGCATCGCAGATCGACCCGGACTGGCGCGCGTTCCGCTGAACCTTGCCGCTGCGCAGGGACCGGGCAACGTCGTCAAATCCTTCCGGTTCTGCCGGGCGCACGCGCAGTCCCGGTGCCTCGGCCTCAAGCGCCAGTGCGACGCCGGCAGTAAACCCGCCACCGCCGCAGCACACGATGACATCGGCGTGGGTGATCCCCGCTTCGGCGGCCTGCTGCGCGATCTCAAGGCCGCATGTCCCCTGACCTGCGATGACCTGTGGCTCGTCATAAGGCTTGATCAGCGTCAGACCGCGCTCGGCCGCAATCCGCGTACCGATTTCGTCTCGGCTCTCCGTATCGCGATCATACAGCACCACATCTGCGCCATAGGCGCGGGTATTGGCGATCTTGAGGCGTGGACTGTCGGCGGGCATCACGATCACCGCCGGCGCGCCGTGCATCCGAGCGGCCAATGCGACGCCCTGGGCGTGGTTGCCGCTGGAATAGGCGATGACGCCCTTGGCACAGGTCGCCGCATCCAATGCCGACAGCGCCGACCACGCCCCGCGAAACTTGAAGCTGCCGGTAAGTTGCAGACATTCCGCCTTGATCCAGACGCGGCGGCCTGCCACCTCATCCAGCAGCGGGGAATTCAACAGCGGGGTGCGCCGCGCCTGACCCTTCAGGCGGGCGGCAGCGGCGCGTATCATGTCGATGTTCATTGCATTTGTCCGATCCATTCGTGCAGGGCGGCGATCGCCTCGGGTTCATCCAGAAAAGGAATATGTCCGCGTCCTGGCACCTTGGCCAGGATCATGTCGGGGCGGTGGCGCTTCATCTCGGCCACGGTCGCAGCACTTAGCAGGTTGGAATTTGCGCCCCAGATGCACGCCAGGGGCAGCCCCGCCATCGCGTCAAAGAACGGCCACAGATCCGGCGCGGCCTGTGCGCCCGTCTTTTCAATGGCATCGCGCAGACGTGGATCATAGGTGATGCGCAGGCCATCGTCGGTCTGGACGTAATGCTTTTGCGCTTCTTCCAACCAGCGGCTGTCCGGCACCCCTTCGAATTCCGGGAAGGCGCGCGGCATGGCGGCGGCGGCATCGGCGTGGGTCTTTCCCGCCGGATTGCGGCCAAGATACTGCATGATGAAATCCAGCCCCTTTGTGTCGATGACCGGGCCAATATCGTTCAGCGCAACCCCCAGCAGACGCTGCTTTGCCCCCATCGCCAGCCCCATTGCGTTCAGCCCGCCGCGCGATGTGCCAAGTATCGCCACCTTGTCGAGGTCCAGATGCGCCAGCAGTTCCAGCACATCCCGGCATTCAACCGGCAAGGCATAATTTGCCCAGTCGTCGTCAAAATCCGATTGGCCCCGGCCACGGTAATCCAGCTTGATCAACCGAACCCCTGAAAGGTGCGGTGTGACGTAATCGAAATCAGCACCGGTGCGCGTCAGCCCGGCAAGGCAAAGGATCGGCAGGCCCGCGCCGTCATCCGTGTAATGCAGGTTCAAACCGTCAGACGTGGTGAAAGACGCCATTACGCCCCCGCCAGATCAGCGATGCCGCGCAAATCTTTCAGCACATGCGTGGGTGTCCAGGGCAGGCGGTCCATCGGCTCGCCGCTGCGGTTGACCCAGGCTGTGGTAAACCCATAACCGGTCGCCGCCGCCGCATCCCAGCCGTTGGAGGACACAAACAACACTTCCTCGCGTTTGCAGACAAAGCGTTTCTCAACAAGGTCATAGACCCGTGCATCCGGCTTGAAAACGCCGACGCTTTCCACCGACAGCACATCATCGAGCACAGCTCCAATGCCCGCCGAGGCGACAGCGCTTTGCAGCATGTCGGGCGATCCGTTGGACAGGATCGCGGTATTCTTGTCGCGGTCCTTGAGTTCGGCCAGCATGTCCGCCACTTCGGGATAGGCCTGCAATTCACGGTAAAGGGCCAGCAATCGGTCGCGAAGGGCGGCGTCCTTGTCGTGGCCGGTTTTCTCCAGCGCCCAATCCAGCGCTTCTTGCGTTACCTCCCAGAAATCGCAGTGCGCTCCGGTGACCGCGCGCAGCCAGGAATATTGCAACTGCTTCAATCGCCAGTGTTCGGCCAGCGGTCCCCATGTGTCTTTGATCGCCGCGAATTCCGGCTCTTGTGCGGCCATGCGCGCGGCGGCGGCCACATCAAACAAGGTGCCGTAGGCATCGAAGATACAGGTGGTGATGGGCATTGCAGCACTCCGCTATGGTTACAATGCCCAGAGTGTCACGGCGCGGTCGGCGCGAAAAGGCCGGAAATGCGCTGTCCCGACTATCGGGTTTACACCGCCGTGCGGTTTAGGCAGGTTGCGCGGGAACCGGAGCACCCGCGCAGATACGCGGCCTCCTCCTCATCCCCAGACATTATTGGAGACGTTTTATGGCCGAAGTCAAATCAGGCGACACAGTTGCAATTCATTATACCGGCACGCTGCAGGATGGCACCACCTTCGACAGTTCCAACGGCCGCGAGCCGCTGGAATTCGTGGTCGGCTCCGGCCAGATCATTCCGGGGCTGGACGTGGCGCTGCCCGGCATGGAAGTCGGCGAAAAGAAGGTTGTCGAGATCCCCAGCGATCAGGCCTACGGCCCGCTGAACCCCGAAATGCGCCAATCCGTCCCGCGGGACGGCATCCCCGCAGATATCCCGCTTGAGATCGGGACGCAGTTGCAGATGCAAACGCCCGACGGTCAGGCATTGCCGGTGACAGTGATGGAGGTGGACGATGCCACCGTGACGCTTGACGCCAATCACCCCCTGGCGGGCAAGGATCTGAAGTTCGACATCGAAGTGGTCAAGATCGCCTGATGAAAAGGGCGGGACGGGGTGCGCCCCGTTCCGCCGTCAGTCGCCCGCGCGCCGCGCGGCAAGGCTGCGGCCCAGATCATCGGCTGTGGCTTGGGTTTCATTTGCGGCAGGGGGCGTTGCGCCGCCAAGGTGGCGGTTTACCTTGACCCGGTCGCGCAGACCGCCGAGTGCTGCGGGTTGCGGCACCTGTGTGCCGCTGTCCCGCCCGGCAATCCTTGCGATCCCGTTCATCCCAGCCTCCATCAACGCCCGCCGCAGATCCGGCTCGCTGCGCAGGGTCAACCCGATGGTCAGCATCAGCATGATCCCAAGCACGCGCGCCCAGAACAGCGACCGGCGTGACCGATCGCGGCGCGATTGAAGGACTTCGCTGCGGTATATATCTTCAAAAGCCATGCTGCGACCCTGACCCGCCAGCAGGGCGAAATCAGGGCAATTCTGCGCAAAACATGTGCGGCAAGGCGGAAAATTGGAATTTTCCGGGTCGGAATTTTGCAAAATTCCGTTCCCCCTCGCCGCCGGGTGCAAAGCCCGCTAAGCACGCGCCATGGAAACACCTTCGACATTTGAAATATTTCTGGTCTGCCCCCCCGGTCTGGAATCGCCGCTGTTGGCCGAGGTTCAAAGGCTTGGCTTTTCCGATCCCGTACAGGTCGCTGGTGGCGTCACGGTCACGGGCGGCTGGCCCGAGGTCTGGCGCGCCAATCTGCAATTGCGCTGTGCCACGCGCGTACTGGCGCGGGTGGGGCAGTTCATGGCCTTTCATCTGGCCCAGCTTGACAAGCGGTCGCGCAAGTTTCCCTGGGGCGACGTGTTGCGCGCCGATGTGCCGGTGCGGGTGCAGGTGACCTGCAAGGCATCGAAGATCTACCATGCCGGTGCCGCCACCCAGCGGATCGAAAAGGCGCTGGTTGAAAGTCACGGCATGACCCTTGCGGCTGATGCCGCGCTGATCCTCAAGGTCCGCATCGACGACAATCAGGTCACGATCAGCGTCGATACCTCTGGCGAGGCATTGCATAAACGCGGGCACAAGGAGGCCGTGGGCAAGGCGCCGATGCGCGAGAATATGGCCGCGGCGATGCTGCACATGTGCGGTTATGACGGGACCGAGCCGGTGGTCGACCCGATGTGCGGCTCCGGCACCTTTGTGATCGAGGCGGCCGAGATCGCGCGCGGCCTGCTGCCGGGGCGGTCCCGTGATTTCGCATTTCAGCAACTGGCAAGCTTTGACGCGGATGTCTGGGCGGGGATGAAAACCGCTGCGCCAGCGGGTGATGTCGCCGTCCGTTTCCATGGCTCTGACCGCGATGCCGGTGCGATCCGCATGAGCAGCGCAAACGCTGAACGCGCAGGGGTGCACGATCTGTGCACATTTGCCTGTCATGGCGCGGGCGAGATCGCGCCGCCCGACGGCCCGCCCGGACTGGTCATTGTGAACCCACCCTATGGCGGACGGATCGGCAACAAAAAGCTGCTTTATCCACTCTATGGGACGCTGGGTCAGACGCTGAAAGAGCGGTTCAGGGGGTGGCGTGTAGGGCTG
>JAGXHC010000257.1 GCA_024636405.1 Sulfitobacter sp.
AGGTCCGGGTGCCCGACGGTGGTGAACCGATGCGCCTTATCTGCGTCTTCTCGCCCGCCTTGCAGGGCGACGAGGTGCATGGCCCCGACGGCAGCTATGCCCGTCCGGAAGTGTCATCCTAAGCGCAGCAACACCTTTGCCCGCTGGGATGACGTGAAATGCGCGCCTTTCGAATGGGACGGACCGTTTCCAATATCTGCGCTCCGACAGCTTGGAAACAGTCCCCTGATTTTGCGCAGGCGCGCCTTGCCCTGAGGCGCATTTGGGAAACAGGCAATACCCGAAGACTGCAGAGCCCTGACGCCGCCACCAATGATACTGCCTCTGGGCAACGCTTCATTCATCGTGAGCGAATGCAATGTGATCACGCAAAAGGGCGCGCAGTTTCCTGCACGCCCCTTCCGGCTACGTTGTAATTTGCGCCGCTTACTGCGGTATCGTGCCCTCAATGCCCTCGACGTAAAAGCTCATGCCTGCAAGCGTGCCATCATCGGCCACTTCGCCCTCGGCCAGCCAATCGGAACCGTCCTGCTTCTTGATCGGCCCGGTGAAGGGGTGATACTCACCGCTCGCAATCTTGTCCTTCATCGCAAGCGCTTCGGCTTTGACCTCGGCGGGGACCGCGTCAGAGATTTCCCCGATGCCGACCATGCCTGCGCCGATGCCATCCCATGTATCGGTGCTTTCCCATGTGCCATCCATCACGGCCTTCGTGCGCGCAATGTAGTAAGGGGCCCAGTTGTCGATGATCGACGACACGCGCGGGCTGGGGGCATATTGCGCCATGTCTGAGGCTTGACCAAAGGTGATCACGTTGCCCGCTTCCTGTGCCGCGGCCTGAGGTGCGGTGGAATCGGTATGCTGCAGGATTACGTCCGCGCCCTGTTCGATCAGGACTTTGGCCGCGTCTGCCTCTTTTGCGGGGTCAAACCACGTGTAGGCCCAGACGATCTTGAACTGGACGTCGGGGTTCACTTTGCGTGCGTGGATGAACGCAGAGTTGATGCCGCGGATGACTTCGGGGATCGGGAAGGAACCGATATAGCCCACGATGTTGGATTTTGTCATCGACCCCGCGATATGGCCCTGAATCGCACGACCTTCATAGAAGCGCGCAGAGTAGGTCGACACGTTATCGGCACGTTTGTAGCCGGTGGCATGTTCAAACTTCACATCCGGGAATTTGGCCGCGACGTTGATTGTCGGATCCATGTAGCCGAAGGACGTGGTAAAGATCAGCTTGGCGCCGTCCAGTGCCATCTGTGTCATCACCCGCTCGGAATCGGGGCCCTCGGCGACGCTTTCGACATAGACGGTTTCAACCGCATCGCCGAATTCCTTTTCGAGCGCCAGACGACCCTGGTCGTGCTCATAAGTCCAGCCGCCGTCGCCGACGGGGCCGACAAATACAAAGCCGACTTTGGTCTTGTCCTGTGCCATCGCCCCGGTGGCAAGGCCAAGCGCCACTGCGGCGCTGGTCAGAAGTGTCGTTAATTTCATAGCAATTCCCCTGTTTTTTAGCTTCCCGGTCACCGGGAAGATGGTTTGTTGGCCTCTAGCTTGAGGCGTGGAAAATGCGGCCAAGCGATGCCGGAGCAGCGCTTTTGTCCGCGGAAAGGATCACCAGCACCACGATGGTGATGAGATAGGGCGACATTGCCAGATACTCCACCGGAATGGCAACGCCTGCACCCTGAAGATTAAGCTGTAGCTGGGTGATGCCGCCAAAAAGATAGGCACCCAGGATCATACGCCATGGCTTCCAACTGGCAAAAACCACTAGTGCCAGCGCGATCCAGCCGATGCCGGCGGTCATGCCTTCGGTCCACTGCGGCACGCGGATCAGGCTGATATAGGCGCCTCCCACCCCGGCGCAGGCGCCGCCGAACATGATCGCAAGCGTGCGGATGCGTTTGACCTTGAAGCCAAGGGCGTGGGCGGCGTCATGGCTTTCGCCTACCGCGCGCAGGATCAGGCCCGCACGGGTGAATTTCAGCACTACCCAGACGGCCGCCACCAGTGCGATGCCGAGATAAAGAATGATGTCGTGGGTGAACAGGATTGGTCCAATCACCGGCAAATCCGCCAGCGGACCAAAGTCGATATCCCCTAACCGGGGCGGTTTCACGCCGATATAACTTTGTCCCAGCAACGCTGAAAACCCCAGCCCAAACAGCGTCAGCGCCAGCCCCGATGCGACCTGATTGGCCAATGTGATCTGGGTGAGAAAGGCAAACAACACGCTTAGCAGCGCACCACCCGCCGCAGCGGCAGCAAACCCCAGCAGAGGCGATCCGGTCTCAACCGCGACGGCAAAGCCGCAGATCGCTCCGGTGATCATCATGCCCTCAACCCCAAGGTTAAGCACGCCGGATTTCTCGGCCACCAGTTCGCCGATGCCGGCAAAGATCAAGGGTGTCGCGGCAACAAGAAAACCCGCGATGAACAGGAGCGGGTTGATGACAGAAAGGTCCATCTACGCGGCCTCCACAGTGCGGCCGATCCGAAGCCGGTAATTGGTGAACATGTCGAGTGCCAGCAAAAAGAACAGCAGCATGCCCTGAAACACCTGAATCGCCGCGGCAGGCAAACCCAGTTTGGACTGCGCGATGTCACCGCCGATATAGGTGAGCGCCATCAGCCCCCCAGCGGCAAGGATACCAATGGGATGCAAGCGGCCCAGAAACGCGACGATGATCGCGGTAAACCCATAGCCCACGTTGAAATCAATTGTCACCTGACCGGCCGGCCCCGCCACCTCAAACATGCCGGCAAGCCCTGCCAGCAGACCCGACACGCCCATGCAGAACATGATCAGCCGCGCCGGATTCACACCCGAAAATCGCGCCGCGCGCGGGGCTTCTCCCGTGACGCGGATGGCAAACCCCAACCGATGCTTGGTCAACAGCACATAGGCAAAGATCACCGCGATCAGTGCCGCGACCACGCCCCAATGCATACCGCTGCCTGCAATGATCTCTGCGTTATGGGCGGGTGCGTATTGCTGAAAATTGCGCGAACCGGGAAAGCCAAAGCCCTCCGGGTTCTTCATCAGCCCCAATGCCATGGAGGACAGGAACTCCTCCGCCACATAGACCAGCATCAGCGAGACCAAGATCTCATTCGTGCCGAAACGCACCTTCAGAAAGGCCGGTATCATCGCCCATGCCCAACCGCCAATAGCACCCGCCAGAACCATCAACGGAAAGATGTACCACCCTTGTGCAGGATAAAACGCCAGCCCCACGCCTGCGCCAAACAGCGCTCCCATGATATACTGCCCTTCGGCACCAATGTTCCAGATACCTGCCTTGAATCCCAACGACAGCCCGATTGCGATCAGCACCAATGGTGCCCCCTTGATCAACAGTTGCGGGCGGTAATAAAACGAATTGTTGCCAAACAGCGGGTCCCAGAAAATCGTCTGCAATGCGATGATCGGATCCTTGCCCAACAGCGCAAAGAGCAACCCGCCAAAGACCATCGTCGCCAACACAGCAAACAACGGTGTCGCCAGCGACAGCGCTTGGCTGGGCTGGGGGCGTTTCTCAAGCCGGATCACGCGCGCGTCCCCCTGCTTCCAAATGGTTCAAAATCCCCCCCGGAGGGCAGAATTCTCTTTTGACTGATGGTCTCAGACATGCGCCACCTCCATGCCGTGGGCACCGCCCATCATCAGGCCGATCTCCTCGACATTAAGACCCTGCGCCGGGCGCGGAGGCGAAAGGCGGCCTTCGTTAAGGGCGGCGAAATTGTCGGATATCTCCATCAGCTCATCCAGATCCTGTGATATCACGATGACCGCCGTGCCGCCCTCCGCCAGATCAAGCAACGCCTGTCTGATGGCGGCCGCGGCCGAGGCATCAACGCCCCAGGTCGGCTGATTGACCACCAGCACCTCGGGGCGCTGCAAAACCTCTCGACCGATGACAAATTTCTGCAAGTTGCCCCCCGACAGCGACCGTGCGGCATTGCCGGGCCCGGGCGTGCGGACGTCAAAGGTCTTGATGATTTTTTCCGCAAAGCGCCGTGCCGCGCGCCAGTCAAGGATGCCTCCGTGGTCCAGCCCTTCGCGCACAGCACCGGTCAGCATGGCATTTTCTGTCAGCGACATGTCGGGCGCGGCAGCATGGCCCAGCCGTTCTTCGGGGGCGCTCAGGATTCCCAGCGCGCGGCGGGGCGTTGGTCCCATCACGGAAACATCGCGGCCCTCGAACCTGACCATGCCGGGGGCGGTCAGCATCTCGCCTGAAAGGGCGGCCAGCAGTTCGTCCTGCCCGTTGCCCGCGACCCCCGCAATGCCCAACACTTCGCCCCGCCGGACTGACACGGTAATTTCGCGCAGCGGCATTCCGAAGGCACTGGGCGATTTCGCCGATAATCCGTCAAGCTCCAGAACGACCTCGCCCGGTGTCTTGCCCGCGCGGGTCGGGGTTTGCAGCACCGCGCCGACCATCATTTCGGCCATGTCGCGCGCTGATGTCTCTGACGGGGTGCAGTGGCCCACAACCTTGCCCAATCGCAGGATCGTCGCAGAATCGCACAAGGCGCGGATTTCCTCCAGCATGTGCGAGATATACAGGATCGCGGTGCCTTCCTTCGACAGCTTGCGCAGGGTGGTGAACAGAATGTCGACCTCCTGCGGCGTCAGCACCGAAGTCGGCTCGTCCATGATCAGCAGTTTGGGGTCCTGCAAAAGACAGCGGATGATCTCCACCCGTTGCCGTTCCCCGGCAGAAAGATCACCCACCACCCGGTCAGGCGACAGCGGCAGCCCGTAGGTGTCCGATACATCCCGGATCCTCTGGCTCAGCGCGCTCATCTTGGGCGCATTTTCCATCCCCAGTGCGATATTTTCCGCAACAGTCAACGCGTCGAACAGCGAAAAGTGTTGAAACACCATGCCGACGCCCGCTTGCCGGGCGGCATGCGGATCATGCGGCGCATAGTCCACGCCGTGCATGCGCATCTTGCCTGCGTCAGGCTTGACCAGCCCGTAAATCATCTTGACCAGCGTCGATTTGCCCGCGCCGTTTTCACCCAGCAGCGCGTGGACTTCACCCGGTGCGATGCTCAGCGACACGTTGTCATTCGCGATCACGCCGGGATAGGCTTTGGTCAGTCCGGTAAGATCAAGAAGCGGTTCGGTCATGCGTTAACCTTCGGCTGTGTCAGGGCAGCCAGGGCGCGGAGTGTGCCACTGGCGATCTGCGCAGGGGCCTTGCCCAGCGACTTGTCGCCAATAGGACAGATGATCGGCGATGGGTCCAGCCCCATATCCTTTAAGCGCTTGGAAAAACGTGCCCATTTGGTGCCGGACCCGATCAGACCGATGCTGGCTGTCTGCTTTTTCAACAGCGCGGCACAAAGTGCCAGATCAATATCGTGAGAATAGGTAAAGATCAGGTGGTGCGCACCTGCGGGCGCGTGTGCGGCCAGACGCGGCATATCGGCAGCAGGCATGGCGGTCGCGTGGGCTGGCATTTGGTTGGGAAACCGGTCGGAAACGGTATCCACCCAAGTGATATCAAATGCCTGTGGGGGACAGGCCAGCACAACGGCGCGGCCGACATGGCCTGCCCCCCAAAGCCAGAGAGACGGGACTTGCCCGTCCCGTGCGACTGGCGGGTGTACGTTGACGGGGATGCTGTCCACCTGGCGCGGCTCACTGGTATAGCGCAGCGTAACGGCCCCTCCGCAACATTGCCCAAGGCCGGGGCCAAGCGGAATTGTCCGGGTGTCTTCGACCGCCCCCGTCGCCAGCAAGTGACGGGCGTGGGCGATGGCAAGATGTTCCAACGCGCCGCCGCCGATGGTGCCTTTGCTTTCGGACGCCGTGACCACCATCGCCGTGCCTGCGTCGCGCGGTGCCGAACCGCGCGTGGCCGTGATCTCGACATAAAGCGCTGTCATCCTTGCGCTCTCCCGATGGCGGTCAAAACCGCTTCGGCAGTGGCCGGGGCGTGCAGATCGCCAAAGGCAGACCCGCAGGCAGACACCGCATCCGACAGCGCCATAAACGCGGAGATGCCCAGCATCAGGGGGGGTTCGCCCACGGCCTTGGATCGGTAGATGGTATTGACGCGGTTGGGCTGATCCCACAGATCGACATTAAAGACCGCAGGCCTGTCAGAACAGGCGGGGATTTTATAGGTCGATGGCGCGTGGGTGCGCAGGGTGCCTTTTTCGTCCCAGACCAGTTCTTCGGTGGTCAGCCAACCCGCGCCCTGGACATAGCCGCCTTCAATCTGCCCAATATCAAGCGCGGTGTTCAGCGACGCCCCGGCGTCATGCAAAATGTCGGCGCGCAGAATGCGGTTTTCGCCGGTCAGCGTGTCGATCACCACCTCGGTACACGCAGCACCATAGGCAAAATAGTAGAACGGCCGACCCCGGCCCGCAATGCGATCCCATTCGATATCAGGCGTTTTGTAGAATCCGGTGGCCGACAGGCTGACGCGGTTTTCATAGGCTGATGCAGCGGCGCGCGCGAATGTCATTTCTGCGCCGCCCACGCGCACCATTCCATCTGCAAAGACCACATCCTGTGGCCGGGCCTGATGCTGCTCGGCCAGATGCTCCGCCATCCGGGTGCGTATGGTGTCACAGGCGATCTGTGTGGCCATGCCATTCAGGTCCGATCCCGATGACGCAGCCGTGGCCGAAGTGTTGGGCACTTTGGCGGTATCGGTTGCGGTGATCCGTACCAGATCCAGCGGCACGCCGAACCGCGCGGCAGCAACCTGCGCAACCTTCTGGAACAGCCCCTGTCCCATCTCGGTGCCGCCGTGGTTCAGGTGGATTGAACCGTCCTGATAGACATGCACCAGCGCCCCGGCCTGATTGAGATGGGTG
>JAGXHC010000258.1 GCA_024636405.1 Sulfitobacter sp.
CCCGCCGTCAACGAAGACCTGGGCGCCACCGCCGTGCTGGGCGCACAGCAAGCGCATCTGGACCCACATGCGCAAGTCGAAGGCGTGTTTTCCATGTGGTACGGAAAAGGGCCCGGTGTGGACCGCTCGGGCGACGCATTGAAGCACGGCAATGCGTACGGCTCTGCGCCCAAGGGTGGCGTGCTGGTTGTGGCGGGTGACGATCATGGCTGTGTGTCATCATCGATGCCGCACCAGTCCGACGTCGCTTTTATGGCGTGGTTCATGCCCACGCTCAACCCCGCCTCGGTCGCGGAATACCTCAGCTTTGGTGAATACGGGCTGGCGTTGTCACGATTTTCCGGCGCATGGGTGGGGTTCAAGGCGATCTCGGAAACGGTTGAATCCGGCGCCTCCGTCGATTTGCCAACGGACCGCGTTTTCACGCAACCCGACTATACCGCGCCGCAGGGCGGTTTGCATATCCGGCTGGGCGACCTGCCCTCGCCGCTGATCGAAAACCGTATCCATGACAAGCTTGACGCCGTGCGGGCATTTGTCGAGGCCAACCCGATTGATCACGC
Organism: Sulfitobacter sp.; assembly: GCA_024636405.1. The sequence goes on from JAGXHC010000258.1 coordinate 564, forward strand.
GGTCTATGGCCTCAAAAACGCGATCTTTGGCTTTGTCTCCACCGGCAAGGGTCATCTGGATCTGCTCGAGGCGCTGCGCCTGCTGGGACTGGACGAGACCCGGTGCCGTGCATTGGGGATCGATATCTACAAGGTCGGCATGGTCTGGCCGCTGGGCCACCGCGACGCGCTGAATTTCATGCGCGGCAAACGCGAGGTGCTGGTGATCGAGGAAAAACGCGGCATCATCGAAAGCCAGTTCAAGGAGCATTTCTATGACTACCCCGGTGCCAAACCAGAGGTCATGGTCGGCAAGTTCGATGAGCAGATGCAGCCGTTGGTGCCCTGGACCGGAGAATTGTCGCCGCTGCTGCTGGTGCCGATCATCGCGGCGCGGCTGGACGGGCTTTTCCCGGATGAGAACCTGATCGAAACTGCCCGCAGGTTGACCGATCATCCGCCGCAACTGATCAACGTTGCGGGTGCGACCCGCACGCCCTATTTCTGCTCCGGCTGCCCGCACAACACCTCGACCAAGCTGCCCGAAGGATCAAAGGCAAATTCCGGCATCGGCTGTCACGTCATGGCCTCCTGGATGGACCGCGAAACGGCAGGGTTTGCCCAGCTGGGCGGCGAGGGCGTGCCGTGGATTGCCACATCGATGTTCAACGGTGGCAAGCATGTCTTCCAGAACCTTGGTGAAGGCACATGGTATCATTCGGGATCACTGGCCATTCGGCAGGCTGTCGCGGCGCGCACCAACATCACCTACAAGATCCTCTATAACGACGCCGTTGCCATGACCGGCGGGCAGCCCGTCGATGGCCCGATAACCGTCCACGGCATCGCCGCCGCCGCCCGCGCCGAAGGTGTGACACGCATCGCGCTGGTGTCGGACACACCGGAGAAATTCACCCGCTCCGAGTTCCCCGCGGGGACCTCGTTCGATCACCGTCGCGATCTGGACACGGTACAGCGCGGATTGCGCGATATCCCCGGCGTGACCGTCCTGATCTACGAGCAGACCTGCGCCACCGAAAAGCGCCGCAAACGCAAACGCGGGCTGATGGCTGACCCCGCGAAGTTTGTGATGATCAACGATCTGGTCTGCGAAGGCTGTGGCGATTGTTCGCTTGAAAGCAATTGCCTGAGTGTGGAGCCGAAGAAGACTGAATTTGGCACCAAGCGCGCGATCAACCAATCTACCTGCAACAAGGATTATTCCTGCGTGGGCGGCTTTTGCCCCAGTTTCGTGACCATCGAAGGTGGCACACGGCGCAAGAAATCCGGCGCCGGGCTGGACGCGGAAACGCTGGCGATGGCATTGCCGCAGCCGACCCTGCCGGGACTGGAGCGGCCCTTCAATCTGCTGGTGACAGGTGTCGGCGGCACCGGTGTGGTCACAGTTGGCGCGCTGATCACGATGGCTGCGCACCTAGAGGGGTTGGGGTCAAGCGTGCTTGATTTTACCGGCTTTGCCCAGAAATTCGGCACCGTGCTGGGATATGTCCGGCTGGCCGCGACGCCCGCGCAGGTGCATCAGGTACGCATTGATCAGGGCGGCGCAGACGCGGTGATTGGCTGTGACATGGTAGTCAGTTCCGCCCCCAAGGCATCGGCGCATTACCGGCGCGGCACGCGGATCGTTGTCAACCGTGCAGAGATGCCGACCGGCGATCTGGTGCTCAACCGCGACGCATCGCTGCGGATTGACGATCGCGAAGCCGCAATCGCGCAGGTCGTCGGGGCGAACAACCTGCGTGCCTTTGATGCCAACCGCATGGCGGAGGTTCTGATGGGCGATGCGGTCTTTGCCAATGTGATGATGCTGGGTTTCGCATGGCAGGAAGGGCTGGTCCCGGTCAGCCTGAGCGCGCTGATGCAGGCCGTGGATCTGAACGGAGTGGCCCCCGCAAAGAACAAGGCCGCATTTGCCTTTGGCAGGATCATGGCGGCGGACCCTGACCGGCTGTCGGCGGCACTGCCTGCCGAGCCTGCGGTCGATGAAACCCCCGACGCCCTGATCGACCGTCGCGCGGCGTTTCTGACAGAATACCAAGACGCGGATTACGCGGCGCGTTACCGGGCGCGGCTGGATGATCTGGCTTCAAGTCTGCCCGAAGGGTCTGACAATCTGCGGGTCGCGGCGGCGAAGTCACTGTTCAAGCTGATGGCCTACAAGGATGAATACGAGGTGGCGCGCCTGCATATTCAAACCGGGTTTGACGCACGTGTCGCCGAGGCTTTTGAAGGCGACTACACCATCAACTATCACCTTGCCCCACCGCTTTGGCCTACGGGTCGTGACACGCGCGGGCGACCGAACAAGCGCAAATTCGGGCCGTGGATGGGCCGGGCGTTTGGCGTGCTTGCCCGGATGAAGGGTTTGCGCGGCACCTGGGCGGATGTCTTCAGCTATGGCGCTGACCGCAAACTTGAGGTGGCGCTGATCGGCTGGTTTGAGGGCGTCATGGAACAGGTTGGCGGCGGCATGGACCACGGTAAAGCGCTGGCTGTGCTCAGCGCACCGATGGACATCCGGGGCTACGGTCCGGTGAAGGAAAAAGCGGCGGACAAAGTGCGCGCAGAGGTGGCCGCGATATTGGCGTAAAAGCGTCCCGAAGGCGCGCATACAGCGACCGTCAACCGTGCCGAGGCCAAACTTCAGCCAGACGTTTGCGCGCCCGCCTCGTGGGTGATGCGTCCGTTGCAGATGGTCACAAGCGCGCTTGCGTCGGTGATGTCCTCCGGTGCCAATTCCGTCAGGTCATGCGACATCACCACCACATCGGCCAGAAAGCCGGGTGCAAGCTTGCCCTTCGTATCTTCGCTGAATTCAACCCAGGCATTGTCGCGGGTATAGCTGGCCAGCGTGTCTATCAGGCTTTGGGTCTGATCACGCCAGCCCTCGCCCATGTCCAGCGGTGCGATCGCGGCCTTGATATTGGTCATCACCTCAACCCCGATCACCGGCCAGTCGGTCGAAAAGATCACAGGCGCGCCGGTTTCGCGGAACTGCTGCCATGCGTAAGACCCTGCGATCTGGTGGTCATGCAGGTATTTCGGAACGCCCTCGGAGGGAAAGATACCGCCAAAGGGCGCATGGCCCGGCTGGATTGACGCGACCGCGCCCAGCTTTGCGATGCGCGGGATGTCATCGGTGTGCATACACTCAAGATGCTCGATCCGGTGGCGGCTGTCGCGGGGCCCGTTCGCCTCGCGCGCCGCCTGATAGCCATCAAGCGTCCGGCGGATACCGGCATCACCGATGGCATGCACGGCAATCTGAAGTCCGCGCGCGTCGATTGCCTTGCAGGCGTCGGCAAAATGATCGGCGCTGAATACAGCGTCGCCGTAGTTGTCGTCAGTGCCGGGATAAGGCTCAAGCATCAGCGCGGTGCGGCCTTCGATCACCCCGTCGATGAACATCTTGACGTAGCCGGAATAAATCATGTCGCCATTGTATTGCGCGTGAATGGCAACCGCCTCGTCCAGACGATCAAGGCTGTCAAAACTCTTGAGGTGAAACGGCACGGCGGTACGGCACAGCAGTCGGCCCTCGGCTTCGAGTTCGCTGAGCAGTTCCAGCTGATAACGGTTGCCGTCCATACAATGCAGACCAGTGATGCCTTGGGCCGCGCAATGGCGTTGACCCTTTTCGATCACGTCCTTGTCCATTTCGCGTTCTTCGGGCGTCGGCGCCGGATCAGGATCGCGCCCTGTGACCAGCCCGGCCAAATCACGCCCGCCATGACGGGTCAGTTTGAGGATCTCGCCGAAGGCATCGAATTCACGCAATTCGCCCGTCGCCAATCCATCGTCGCCCATCACGATGGTCGCACCTGCCTCTGTCTTTTTGCCGTGCAGCAGACCGGTCAGTTCAAGGGCCGCGGTGTTTGCCCAAACGGTGTGATGATCCGGGGCGAACATGGCAAACGGACGGTCAGGGCAGGCTTTGTCCAACTCCTGATGCGTGGGGGTGCGGTCCTTGTGCAGGATCGTGTAATCGGCCTGCACGGCAAAGACGATGCGGTCGTCCGGATTTGCAGCGGCATAGGGGGCTACGGCGGCGGTCAGCGCCGCAAGCCCCGTCACGCCCATCAGATCAAGACAGGACAGTTCGACCGAGCCGCCGAAAAGATGCACATGGCTGTCCACGAAACCCGGCATCACCGTCGCACCTTTGGCATCAATAAGCCGCGTACCGGGCCCTGCCAGCGCACGCATGCTGTCGTCGTCACCCAATGACAGGATTGTAGTGCCATCGATGGCAAGCGCGGTCGCGCCATTGCTGGCGTCATCAAAGGTGATGAGCGCGGCGTTGAAAATCACGATGTCGGGATGGTGGAACATGGGGCCTACCTGCACAAGGGCGTATCCCATCGGGCCGCCCGGATGATGGAAAAATCGCGCGGCCCGGCAAGGGACCGCGCGGGTAGTTTACTTTTGCAGTTCGGTCCAGATCTGTGTGTAGATCTTGGACACTTCCGGCGGGCAGGTTTCCGCAATATAGGCCGCAGACTTGAGCTCTTCTGGCACAACGATTTCGGGCGCGGATTTCATCGCGTCCGACATGAATTCATCCGATCCCGTGATGCCGTTGGCGTATTTCGCGAATGTGGACAACATGGCCGCATTTTCGGGGTCCATGATGAAGTTCAGGAACAGCTTGGCATTGTCCACGTTCTTGGCGTCCGCAAGAATTGCGGCATTGTCCATCCAGACCGGGTATCCTGTTTGCGGATAGCCGAATGCGATGTCGGGGTTCTGGTCACGCGCGCGCATTGATGCGCCGTTCCAGTTTACGCCGGCACCCAGATCGCCCTTGGCGTATTTCTCGATGTTGCCGTAATCCATCGACAGCCAGTCTTTCTTGGCTTCCACCAGAACATCGCGCACTTTCTTCAGCACGTCCTTGTCGCCGGTACAGGTTTCCCCGCCGACATAGTGAATTGCCATGCCCATGACATCGTTCATTTCCGGCACGACGTTGATCTTGCCCTTCAGCTCATCTGGCGTGTCAAAGATGATCGCGGCGGTGTTGATATCGCCACTATACATTGATGTATTTACCGTGACGCCAACTGTTCCCCACTGCCACGGCACGGTATAATTGCGACCCGGATCAAAGGCGACATCGACCCACTGTGGGTCCATATGCTTGAAATTCTCCATCTCATTTGGCTTGGATTCCAACAGCAGGCCCTCGCCCACGAAAATCGGCACATAAGTACCCGATGGAACAACGATATCAAAGCCGTGGCCGCCGGCCTTGATCTTGGCCAATGCGGTATCGTTGCTGTCATAGTCCGTGACAGTCACCTTGATGTCATTTTCTTTCTCGAATTTCTCGATCATCTCGGGGGAGGTATAGTTACCCCAGTTGTACAGGTTCAATTCGCCCTCGGCCGATACGGCCCCGGCGACCGCGATAAGCGCGGTAGTGGTCAAAAATCTTTTCATTGGTCGTCTCCCTTGGTTTTTTGGTTTTTGGTCGTTTCGTGTTACTTGCGGACCCGGCTTACGAAGAAGAAAGCAATCACCATGCTCACCGATATCGCAAGAAGCACGGTTGAGATGGCGTTGACTTCCGGTGTCACGACGCGGCGCAACTGGCCCAGCATGTAAGTGGGCAATGTATCCTGCCCGGCGGATTTCACAAACTCGGTAATCACGACGTCATCAAGGCTGATCACAAAGGCCAGCATCATTCCCGCAAGAATCCCCGGCCAAAGCTGCGGCAGGGTAATGCGGCGGAACACCTGAAACGGCGTGGCATAAAGATCGGCGGCGGCCTGTTCCAGCGTCAGATCCATCCCCGTCAGACGCGCACGTATCGGCAGATAGGCAAACGGGATGCAAAAGGCGGAATGCGCCAGAACAAGATAGCCAAGCCCGGTATAGCCGGTCTGGACCTTGATGCCCGCAAAGAAGATCAACAGGGCGACCGCGGTCACGATTTCAGGCACCATCAACGGCTGGTTGATGGCGGCGAACACTGCGGAATACCCCTTGAAACGGCGGACACGGGTGGTGGCCAGCGCGGCAAGAACGGCGACCGTTGTGCTGATCACCGCCGCCCATGACGCCAACACCAGCGACCGGATCGTTGCCGCCTGCACCTGTTCGTTGGCCCATGCGCTGCGATACCATTGCAATGAGAAACCTTCCCAAATCGCAACAGAGGTGCCCGCGTTGAATGAATAGACCACCAGCAGCACCACCGGCAGATAAAGCAGCACAAAGCAGATCACGGCGATGGTTGAAAAGCCCCACTGCCTGCGGATGTCAAAGCCCGAGGATCTAGCCATGCCCGGTCTCCTCGTTGCCTGCGGCGCGCACATAAAAGATCAGTGCGACCATGACGATCACCAGCAAAGTGATCGACAGCGCGGCACCCAGCGGCCAGTTGCGGCCCTGCCCGAACTGCAATTCGATCAGATTGCCCAGCATCAACTGCTTGCCACCGCCCATCACGCGCGGGGTGACGTAGGCCCCAAGCGACGGCACGAAAACAAGGATTGATCCCGCGATCAGCCCCGGCTTGACCAGCGGCAGAATGATGCGGCGCAGCACGGCAAGGCGCGTCGCATAAAGATCATATCCCGCCTCAACGAGCGAAAAGTCCAAACGCTCCATGCTGGCGTAAAGCGGCAACACCATCAGCGGAAGATAGACGTAAAGCATCCCGATCATAATCGCGGTTTCGGTGAACAGAATCTGGATCGGCTCATCAATCAGCCCAGACGCAATCAGCAGCGAATTCACGGTGCCCTCGTTGCGGATCAACTCCATCACCGCGAAGGTACGGATCAACAGGTTGGTCCAGAACGGGATCATGATCAGCAGCATCCAGTAATCGCGCTGGTGCTTGGGACGGGTCGCGATGAAATAGGCGGTCGGAAAGCCAAGGATCACCGCCCCGATGGTTGTCAGCAGCGAAAGCTTGACCGACCGCCAAAGGATCGAAAGGTGCGCATCGGCAAAGCTGAGCGTGTCGTCAAAAATATCGCGCTGCAAAAAGACGTTGAACCAGGCTTCGGTGGAGAATTTCCATTCCACGCCGCCGTAATCACCGGGTGTCAGGAACGAATACGTCAGCGTAATCAGCAGCGGACCAGACGCCGCGACCACAAGAATGATCAGCGCAGGCGCCAGCAGCAGCCAGCGGTTGCGCGTCTCGCGGCGGTCACGACGTCGGGAAAGATCCGCCATCAGATCACTCCTTCAGAACCTGGCCGACGCCCGCCGGAAAGCGGATGCCGACGCGGTCACCAGTGGCATGATCGCGCGCAGAGTCGGGGCTGTTCTGGGCGCGCACGACAAATCGGTCGCCGCCCTCAAGTGCGACGTGATAATGGGTATCGGTGCCGAAATAGACGATGTTTTCCAATGTCCCTGTCAGCAGCGCCCCTTCGGCCCCGCTTAGGTTCGCATGTTCGGGGCGCACAGCAAGCGTGTTGCCACCGCCCTGCCCGCCCGCGACCGCGCGCGCGGCGATCTCATTACCGGACGGCAGGCGCACGGTGGCGACTTCGCCCGCGACCGACAGCACCTCAACAGGCAAAAAATTGGTGTCCCCGATGAAATCAGCCACAAACCGTTCCGCCGGGTGATCGTAGATGTCGCGCGGTCCGCCGATCTGGCGGATAGAACCTGCATGCATCACCGCGATCCGGTCTGACATGGTCAGCGCCTCTTCCTGATCGTGGGTGACGAAAACAAAGGTGATGCCCGTTTCCAGTTGCAGGCGCTTCAGTTCAATCTGCATGTCCTTGCGCAGCTTGAAATCCAGCGCCGACAGCGGTTCGTCCAGAAGCAGAAGCCGGGGCTTGGCGATGATCGCACGGGCCAGTGCCACGCGCTGGCGCTGGCCGCCGGACAGCGACCGGCCCTTCTCGGCCATCTGCCCGTCGAGCCCGCCGGGCAGCGAGCCCAGCACGTCGCTGGCGTCAGCGGTCTGCAGGGCCGCCATCAGCGCGTCGGTGCCGGCGCCGTGCCCCCGCACGTCGAGCTCGTCGCGCAGCAGCCCGGTGAACAGCTGGGGCG
>JAGXHC010000259.1 GCA_024636405.1 Sulfitobacter sp.
AGCGATTGTGCGCCAAGACGGATCGCGTCTTCGACCAGTCCGCCCATTTTCATGATCTGCGCCTGAACGGCTTCCAGATCGCGGTCAAAAGCCGATGCAATATGTTGATCCTGCATGATATTATCCGATCCTGCCAGTGATATAGCTTTCCGTCCGCGGGTCTTCGGGTGCGGTAAAAATTCTGTCCGTTTCGCCGTATTCCACAAGATGGCCCAGATGAAAAAACGCGGTCTTTTGGCTGACCCTAGCGGCCTGCTGCATGGAATGGGTGACGATTACCACGCAATAGTTCTGGCGCAACTCGTCGATAAGTTCCTCCACCTGAGCGGTGGCAATGGGATCAAGCGCGGAACAGGGTTCGTCCATCAGCAGCACTTGTGGCTCCGTAGCCACGGCGCGCGCGATGCAAAGCCGTTGCTGCTGCCCGCCAGACAGCCCGGTTCCGGGCGCGTGCAGACGATCCTTTACCTCGTTCCAGATCGCGCCGCGCTTCAACGCGCGCTCCACGATATCGTCCAGCTCGGCCTTGTTTCGTGCCATGCCGTGGATGCGCGGTCCGTAGGCAACGTTGTCGTAGATGGATTTGGGAAAGGGGTTGGGCTTTTGAAATACCATGCCGACTTTGGCGCGCAATTGCACGGGGTCAACCTTGCGGTCATAGATGTCCTCGGCGTCTATCTGGATGTCACCGGTGACCCGGCAGCTGTCAATTGTGTCGTTCATCCTGTTGATACAACGAAGAAAAGTCGATTTTCCACAACCGGACGGACCAATGAAGGCGGTGACCGTCTTGTCCTGTATCTCCACCGATACGTCGATAATTGCGTGTGTTTCCCCGTAAAAGACGTTCACGTCACGGGCCGCAATCTTGGGTTTCAGATGCACAGTAGTCTCCGGATAAGTGTTGTCTTTCATGGTATTACGGCCCTTTGCTACCAGCGTCGCTCGAACCGGCGGCGCAGCATGACGGCGATTGCGTTCATTGCGATCAAAAAAACAAGCAGGATAATGATACCCCCCCAGGCACGTTCATAGAATGCCGGGTCGGCGCGCTTGGCCCATTCATAGATCTGGGCAGGCATCGCCGAATTTGGCGCCAGCAGCCCGGATGCAATGCTGTCGGGCGGGTTTGAAGCAATGAAACCAACCATACCGATCAACAGCAAAGGGGCAGTTTCCCCAAGCGCCTGCGCCAGCCCAATGATGGTGCCGGTCAGAATGCCCGGTGCCGCCAGAGGCAGGACATGGTGCATCACCGACTGCATCTTGGACGCACCGACCCCAAGAGCGGCATCGCGGATGCTGGGTGGCACCGATTTCAACGATGCACGGGTCGAGATGATAATCGTCGGCAGCGTCATCAACGTCAGAACCAGCCCGCCCACAAGCGGCGCGGAGTTCGGCAAATGCATATAGTTGATAAACACCGCAAGCCCGAGGATACCAAAGACGATGGACGGAACCGCAGCGAGGTTGGATATATTCACCTCGATCACGTCTGTAATCCAGTTTTTCGGTGCAAATTCCTCAAGATAGATGGAGGCCGCGACGCCGATCGGCAGTGCCAGCGCCAGCACCACCAGCATCATGAACAGCGATCCGATCATTGCAACGCCCATGCCTGCGGCCTCTGGTCGCGCATCCGACGCATCCGCACCAGTGATAAAGGCCAGATTGAAGGTCATCCGCAAGCTGCCTTCCTTGCGCAAAGCGTCAACAAGATCAAGCTGTTCTGGATTGATGTTCTTGTCATTGGCAATGCTGTCGCGGGTCACGCGCCCCTTGAGGTAACCGTCCACGCGGCTGTTGGTCAAGAAGTCGAAATTGACGGTGGTTCCGATGAGGTCGGGATTTTCCAGCACAAAATTGCGCAGCGTTGCCGCCGCGTCCTGGGACAATATATCCGCCATTTCCTTGGGTTTAAGCGGCGTCTTTATGCCCGCCTGCGCAACCTTTGCCTCAAAGGCGGCATTGAACAGCGGGACATAACCAAAGGTTGAAACTTTTTTGATCTCTTCGATATTGCGGTTGCCGGTTTTGTCCAGCTTGCCTTCAAGCAGTTCGATCGGGAGGGTCATATAGGTTTGTTGAAATGCGCCGACGCCACGGGTGATGATACTGAACAGCAAGATCAGCAACATCAACAGGCCGATCCCGATGGCAAGCATGCCATATATCTTGAACCGCCCCTCGGCGTGGTTGCGTCGTTTGGTGCGCGCATCCGGCACCAGCAATGACATATGCACGCGCGGCGTGGCAATCGGGGTAATTTGATCTGGGGTGTCGGTCATTCGTACTGCTCCCGGTATCTGCGCACAATATAGAGCGCCAGCACATTGAGCCCCAAGGTCAGAACGAACAGCGTCAGCCCCAGAGCAAAGGCGACCAGCGTTTCGGGACTGGCAAAATCGGTATCGCCAGTCAATTGGCTGACGATCCGGGTGGTGATCGTTGTCATTGCCTCAAGCGGATTGCCTGAAATGCGCGCAATGGCCCCTGCGCCCAAAACAACGATCATGGTCTCGCCGATGGCGCGGCTTGCGGCCAGCAGGATCGCACCGACAATACCCGGCAGCGCGGCAGGCAGCACGACCTGGCGGATGGTTTCTGAATGTGTCGCACCAAGGCCAAAAGACCCGTCGCGCAGGCTTTGGGGGACGGCGTTTATAATATCATCGGACAGTGAAGAGACAAAGGGGATCAGCATGATCCCCATGACCAACCCGGCCGTCAAGACGGATGTGGCCCCGGTCATCCATTCGACGCCCAACAGGCCCTCTTCGCCGCGACCAAACACCCGCACCAGCGCGGGCCCCACCGTGAGGAGCGCAAAAAGACCGTAAACTATTGTCGGAATACCGGCGAGCAATTCCAGCAGCGGTTTCGCAAAGGCGCGCACGGTATTATTGGCATATTCGCTTAGATAGATCGCGGCGAACAGGCCAATGGGCACGGCAACCACCAGCGCGATAATTGAAATGTAAAGCGTGCCCCAAAGCAGCGGCAGGATCGACAAATCGCTGTCACCGCGAAAGTTGGGCGACCATGAACTGCCCAGAAAGAAATCCTGCCATGGGTGCAGGCGAAAGAAACTGATCGCCTCAAAAAACATCGACAGCACGATCCCCACCGTGGTCAGGACCGCCAAAGACGCAGCGATCATGAGCAGTGCCAGCATGCCGCGTTCAACAACATTGCGGGCGCGAAATGCGGGATCTGCCGCGCGCAGGGCGATCACCAGACCGCAAAGCGCCACCAAAAGCACCACGGCAATCATGGACCAGGTTCCCCACCGTGTCAGGGTGCGCCATTTCTGCGCAGCGGCCAACACATAGGGCTCCACCTCAGAGCCAAGGGCAACGCCGACCTCGCCCAGCGTCGCGCGCAGGCCGGCAGGATTGTCCGCCAATGCATCGATATCAGACCGGCTCAGCACACCTGACGCCCGCGCCATACTAAGCCCGTCCGCCACCCGGCGCACGTCTGACATGATCAGGCTTTGGGTTCCGCTGCTGTCGATCTGCGCCGCAGGGATCAAGGGAAGCACTGCATTTTGTACCACCATTGGCTGCACAAGCATCCAGATCACCATGACGCCAAGTGCCGGGACGCCAGCGAACATTGCGGCGGTCATACCGTAGTAATTGGGCAGCGAATGAAGATTGCGCGCATCGCCTCCGGCACGCCGCAAGGCGCGCTTGCGGGTGGCGCCATATCCCAGCGTCGCGATCAGCACGACACCAATGAAAAGCGCCAGCGCATACGATATTCCGAAAAAGTCGGTGGCAAGACTGGCCGTCATCTAAAAGGGCTCCGCGAATGGCATTCAGGGCCAAAAACCGAAGGCCGCCCACAAATGGCGGCCTTCGGCAAAAACATCGAGCGCAGGTTCAGGAACCGCCGCCCATCACGGTTTCATCCATGACCACACTTTGCGTTGTGGACAGTTCCGGATCGGAGACCAGGCCATAGTCAGCCAGCGGTCCGTCAGGGCCGGCAATTTCGTCCGCAACGAAGAATTCCGCAAACTCCTTGAGGCCAGGGATCACCCCGATGTGCGCCTTCTTGACGTAGAAATAAAGCGGACGCGACACCGGATATTGTCCCGAAGAGATGCTTTCGGTTGACGGCACAACGCCGCCCATCGTTGCAACCTGAAGCTTGTCGGTGTTGTTCTCATAAAATGCCAGACCAAACACGCCAATGCCGTCCTTGTTGCTTTCTATGCGCGCCAAAGTTTCGGTATAATCGCCGTCGATGTCCACGGATTTTCCATCTGAACGCAATGTCATACACTGCTTTTCAGCCGCTTTTTCGCGGGCTTTGTCGTCCGCACCTTCGGCCGTTTCCATGAATTTGGCCAGATCGCCCGTGGCTTCACACCCAACAAGGATCACCTTTTCCTCGAATACTTCACGGGTGCCGTGTTTTGTGCCGGGGATAAACGTCTGGATCGGCTGCTCGGGAAAGTCCGCATTGACCTGCGACCACATGGTATTGGGGTTTGAAACCACGGCACCGTCTTTGACGATCTTGTCTGCCAGTGCAAGATACCAGTCGGTCGGCGTGAAAGCAAAACCGTGACCGCCGATATCCGAGGCGAACACGATACCATCAAACCCGATGCGCACTTCGATGATGTCTTTCACGCCATTCTGGGCACAAACTTCGGCTTCGCTTGACTTTATCCGGCGGCTGGAATTTGCAACGTCGATGGTGTTTTCGCCGACGCCTTCGCAGAAACGCTTGAGACCGGCAGACGATCCGCCCGATTCAACGACAGGCGTCGGGAAATCAAAGTTTTCGCCAAAGGCCTCGGCGACGATGGAGGCGTAGGGCAGAACAGTAGATGATCCGGCGATCTGCACCTGATCACGCGCGGCTGCGGCGGTTGCGGAAACGGCGGCGATGGCCAGTGCGGATGAACATAGTTTTGCGAGTGACATGAAGTCTCCTGTCAGTTGCCAGTTGGTGATCACCCCATGGTGATCCCGTCGCCGGTTTACGGATCCGATGCTGAGCTTTTGTGACAGCAACGTTACAGTTTCATGACAGTGGCACAGGAAAGCCCAAGTTTTTGCCGCCAGCTTAGGGATTCGCCACATCCAGCGGCAGGATCACACAAAATTGCGCCCCCTGCCCCAATGTACTGCTGATCTTAAGCCGCCCACGGTGCCTGTTAAGGATATGTTTCACAATCGCAAGACCAAGCCCGGTTCCGCCGAGCGCGCGGCTGCGGTGGCTGTCACCACGGTAGAATCGTTCCGTCAGGCGCGGCAGGTGCAGCGGATCAATGCCGGGGCCGTGGTCCGTGACCGTAACGCGCACGGCAGGGCCGCGCAGGGCCGGATCGTGCAGGCTGCTTTCAATTGCGACATCCACAGATTGGTCCTTGCCGCCATATTTGATCGCATTCTCGATCAGGTTCGTGAAGACCTGCAACAACTGGTCCGTATCCCCCAGCAGATGCATCGGCTGTTCGTCCGACACAAGGTGCAGCCGAACGTTGTCCGCTGCCGCACGCGGGTTGAGATTGCGCAACGCAGTTTGCAGCACGGATTGCAGATTAACGCGCGTTGTGGGGCGCATACGTTCCTGGGCCTCAACCCGGCTTAGCGACAACAAATCGCCCACCAGACGGTTCATACGCTCCGCCTCATCGCTCATGATGCCCAGAAACCGGTCGCGGGCGGGTGCATCATCGCGCGCAGGTCCGCGCAGTGTTTCGATAAACCCCATCAGTGCCGTGAGCGGTGTGCGCAGCTCATGGCTGACGTTGGCAACAAAGTCGCGCCGCATCTGGATCGCCTGGGTCATATGGGTCACGTCCTGAAACGACAGCAGCAGGACGCCGATTGATGGGACGGGCCGGATTGCGACCTCAAAGGTGGTCTGCTTGCCGGCACTGCCCGACAGGAACGGCGCAGTCCGTGCATCAGATCCGGACAAGCAGCCCTCGACGGCATCGACCAGCGCAGGTTGGCGCAGCACCGTGATAAAGTGGCGCCCCAGCGCGCTCTGACCCAGCAATTCAGCCGCGTCAGCGTTAAGTGCGATGATCCGTTCGTGACGGTCGATGGCAAGTGTCGGCTGGGGCATCGCCGCGATCATGTCAGACAAAAGCGGCGGTGCGCTCATGGCTCAGAGACGCTTGAGGTCGCGGCGGAACCGCGCGGCGTTCTCTGTATAGTGCAGCGCGCTGGCTGTCAGCGCCGCGATCGCCGCATCGTCAAGCTGTCGCACAACCTTGCCCGGTGCGCCCATGACCAAAGAGCCGTCGGGAATCACCTTGTTTTCAGTGATCAGCGCCCCTGCCCCGATCAGACAATTCTTGCCGATCTTTGCGCCATTCAGGATCGTGGCCCCCATGCCGATAAGGCTGTTGTCACCAATGGTGCAACCATGCAGCATGACTTTGTGGCCGATGGTGCAGTTTTCACCAATGGTCAGCGGAAAACCCATGTCGGTGTGAAAAACGCAGTTTTCCTGCACGTTGCTACCCTTGCCCACTTCGATCAGTTCATTGTCGCCACGCAGGGTGGCGCCGAACCAGACCGAACTGCGCGCGCGCAGCGTGACGTTCCCGATAACATTGGCGTCCGGCGCAACCCATGCGCCCGTATCCACATCAGGTTGGGCACCGCCCAAAGCGTAAAGTGTCATGTCATCTCCTCAAATTCGGCATGCAGGGCACGAACGTGATCATTGAGCCACGGCTGCTGGATCCGGCGCAGCCGGGTTGCCTCCACGATGGTCTTCAGTCGCGCTTCGGTCTGGTCGAGGTCGTCGTTGACCAGCACATAGTTATAACCGCCCCAATGGCTGATCTCATCCCAACTTTTTTCCATGCGGCGTGCGATGGTTTCGGCAGAATCAAGATTGCGTTTCTCAAGACGTGCGCGCAATTCACGTATCGATGGGGGCAGCAAGAAAATCGACAAGGTATGCTGGCCAAGCGCAGAGTTGGTGATCTGCTGCGCACCTTGCCAGTCAATGTCGAAAAGCACATCCCTGCCTGCGTTGATCGCTTCTTCTACCGGGCCGCGCGGTGAGCCGTAGAAATTGCCGAAGACATGAGCGTGTTCCAGCATCTGATCCTGCGCCACCTGATCCTTGAACTTCTTTTCGCTTAAAAAATGGTAGTCTACGCCGTCTTCTTCACCCTCGCGCATGGCGCGGGTCGTTGCCGATACTGAGAAAACCAAACCATTGTCCCAGACACGCAGGCGCCGTGCCAGCGTTGATTTGCCTGCCCCGGAAGGTGAGCTGAGGATGATGAGCAAGCCGCGCCGTGCCGTCATTGACTACTCCACATTCTGCACCTGTTCGCGCATTTGGTCGATCACCGCTTTCAGCGCAAGGCCGACGCGGGTCAACGCAGTATTCTGTGCCTTTGAGCAAAGCGTATTGGCCTCGCGATTGAATTCCTGCATCAGAAAATCCAGCTTGCGACCGACAGCACCACCGTGATCAATCAGCTCTTGCGCGGCCGTAACATGGGCACCAAGGCGGTCAATTTCTTCGGTCACATCGGATTTGACAGCGATCAGCGCCAGCTCCTGTGCCAACCGTGCTTCGTCCACCCCATCGGCGTTGTCGAGCACGCGGGCCAGATTGCTGCGAAACGTCGCAGCGATGTCATCCTTGCGGGCCTCCGCAAGGGTTGCGGCCTCCTGCGTCAGGGTCTCGATGGTGGCCAATTGCGATGCCAGCATTTTGGAAATCGCTGCGCCCTCTGCTGTGCGCATGGCGTCGAAATCTGTCACCACCCGTGCGAAATCCTCAATCAGGGAACGGCCAAGGGCAACGGTGTCATCATTAGCACTGCTGATTTCAAGCACGCCGCGCATGGTCACGATATCCGTGGCCTTGGACGGCGCGAGCGAAATGCCTGCGTCCATCGCCCGCGTCTCAATCTGGTGCAAGGCCTCCAGCACGGTATCAAGCTGATTGGCGTTAACCGACATGCCACCGCCCGCCTCTTCGCGCGTCACCCGCAGGCTGCACGAGATATTCCCGCGCGTGGCCGCCTCCGTCAGGGTTTTGCGCAAACCGGCCTCAAGTCCTTCGATCCAATCCGGAACCCGCAGGCGGATATCCAGACCTTTGCCGTTGACCGATCGCAGTTCCCATCC
>JAGXHC010000260.1 GCA_024636405.1 Sulfitobacter sp.
ATCCCACGCTTGAACAGCCCGAAGAAGCCACCGCCGCCTTGCGCCGATGGATGGCACAGCCGTTTGTTCTGCGATAGTCGGCGCTGCAATTTTCAGCGCGGGCAGCCCTTTGTCAAAACTCAGACCTTTGCCAAAATAATGTGCGTCGGCATTGTCTGAATGATGTCGACTAAGGGCCAATGCCCTGTGCCGTTCAGTGGTGTGACGCCCACAATGTTCCCAAAACCCGTGCCTCTGGCACAGGTGATAGAAACATCGTGGAACGTCACGATACCTCAGGCAGCTTGGTTGCTGTTCGCCGGCTTCTTTGCGCCTTTTTCGTCATCGCCATTATTTGCGTCGATGAAGTTCAGAACCAAGGGCCGGATGTTGTTTCGCCAGCTTTTGCCCGCGAAAATCCCGTAATGGCCGGCACCTTCTTCCAGGTGACTGGCTTTCTTGCTATCGGGCAGGCCGGTCAGCATTGCCAGCGCTGCGATACATTGACCGGGCGCAGAAATATCGTCCTTGGAACCTTCAACAGTCTTCACCGCGACGGTCGTGATCTTGCCGATGTCGACGTGTTTGCCCAGTACTGTAAATTCGTTCTTGGCAATCTCGCGCTCTTTGAAGATCCGCTCGACTGTGGACAGGTAGAATTCCGCAGGCATATCCATGACGGCAAGGTATTCGTCATAGAATTTGTTGTGCTTGTCGTGCTCCTGCGCTTCTTTGGTCGCGACCCTCTGGATCTGGTTAACAAATGCGTCGCGGTGGGTGTCGCTGTTCATCGAGATGAAGGACGACAACTGAAGCAGGCCGGGATAAACCTTGCGACCCACACCGGGATGTTTAAAGCCGACGCGCTGGATCATGAATTGTTCCAACTGACCCATTGAAACACGGCGCCCGAAATCTGTCACGTCCGTCGGAGTCGCATCGGGGTCGATCGGCCCGCCAATCAACGTCAGCGAACGGGGCTGTGCCGCTGGATCATCCTCTGCCAGATAGGCAGTGGCGGCCAAGGTCAGCGGCGCGGGCTGGCAAACGGCGATCACATGCACATCAGGGCCCAGATGGCGCATGAAATCAACAAGGTAGAGGGTATAATCCTCAATGTCGAACTTGCCTTCGCTGACGGGAATGTCGCGCGCATTGTGCCAGTCGGTGATATAGACATCACAATCAGGCAGCAGGCTGATCACGGTGGAGCGCAGCAGGGTCGCATAGTGGCCTGACATCGGCGCCACCAACAGGACTTTGCGTTTGGGTGTTGGTCTGCCGGGAATGTTGAAGTGCAACAGATTACCGAAGGGACGCTTAAGCGCTATCTCTTCGGAAACCATTTGATCCTGACCCTTTGCATCCACAATCGGGGGGACGTTCCAGTCCGGTTTGACAACCATGCGCGCGAACGTTCGTTCGGTGACTTCGCCCCATGCTGCCATCCATTCAAGACCAGGGTTTGGAAACATGGAGAAAGCAGGGTAGGATGCCATTGCAAGCGCAGTCGCGCCCATCCACTGATTGGTGTTCCGAATGGTTTCCATCATGTCGTAAGTTGCCATATAGCGCATCTGGGATCCCTTATATTGGCCCGTATTGGGCACTCCGTCGCTTCTCCTCCCCAGGAATGGGCGACGTTATGCTGCAAGTGCGAAGATAGGAGTAAAAGGTTAAGATGACAACTAAAACGTCTGAAAACGCAATGCCGACTGAGGCAACGTTGTCACGAATGGCCGAAAATCTGAAAAAGGTTGAGGCACTTACACAGCGTCTGACGCATGTCATGAGTGCGCGCCAGACCCATCAGGCGACGCTTGATGGGCCAAATCAGGAATTATTCACCAAGGCGGCATCCTCCTATTGGTCGGAGGCAATGCAGAATCCTGCCAAGTTGATGGAGCATCAGATGGGATTCTGGACCAAGTCGGTCACGCATTTCGTCGAGGCGCAGCAGGCGCTGGCCAAGGGCACGCTGAGCGCGCCAGTGGACAACACCCCCAAGGACCGCCGATTCGCCAACCCGCTGTGGCAAACGCATCCGTATTTTAACTTCGTGAAACAGCAGTACCTCATTAACGCTGCCGCGCTGAAACAGGCGGTTGAAGATGTCAGCGACATGCCACCCGAAGAGAAAAAGCGCCTGTCGTTCTTCAGCCAGCAGATCATCGACATGATGAGCCCGACCAACTTTCTTGCGACCAACCCGGACGCGCTTGAGCGCGCTGTCGAATCTGAAGGTGAGAGCCTGGTCAAAGGGCTGGAAAACCTGATCGCCGATCTGGAAGCGAACAATGGTGAGTTGGTGGTCAAATTGGCCGATGACACAGCGTTTGAGCTGGGCCGCAATATTGCCACAACGCCCGGCAAGGTCGTCTTTTCGAACCGCATGTTCGAGCTGATCCAATACACGCCCAGCACGGAAAAGGTGCATGCCACCCCGTTGGTGATTTTTCCGCCCTGGATCAATAAATACTACATCCTCGACCTCAAGGCGCAAAACAGTCTGGTGAAATGGATTGTCGATCAAGGGTACACGCTGTTTGTGGTGTCATGGGTCAACCCGGACCCGAGCTTTGCTGATGTGGGAATGGAGCATTACATTGAAGAGGGGTATCTGGCCGCGATAAACGAGGTCAAAGAGATCACCGCAGAAAAGAAGGTTAATGCCATCGGTTACTGCATTGCCGGCACGACACTGTCGTTGACGCTGTCACTGCTCAAGCAGCGGGGCGATGCCTCGGTTAAATCGGCGACGTTCTTTACCGCGCTGACCGATTTCTCTGATCAGGGAGAGTTTCAGCCGTTTCTGACAGACGATTTCATCAATGGGATCGAGGCTGAGACAGCTGACAAGGGTGTATTGCCTTCCATCATCATGGCCCGGACGTTTTCGTTCCTGCGCTCCAACGATCTGGTCTACGGACCGGCGGTCAAAAGCTATATGATGGGGGAAACGCCGCCTGCCTTTGATCTGCTGTATTGGAACGGGGACGGTGCGAACCTGCCTGCGAAAATGGCCATGCAGTATTTGCGCGGCCTGTGTCAGCAGAACAAACTGGCGGATGGGGGGCTGGACCTGCTGGATCATAAACTGGAGCTGGGCGATATCGACATCCCCCTTTGCGCCATCGCTTGCGAGACGGATCATATTGCGCCCTGGAAGGATTGTTACCGCGGCGTGCAGCAGATGGGATCAGACGACAAAACCTTTATCATGACCCAATCAGGCCATATCGCGGGCATCGTCAATCCGCCAAGCAAGGGGAAATACGGACATTACACGAACGATGACCTGTCTCTTGACCACGAGCAATGGCGTGAAGGATGCGATTTCACCGAAGGGTCATGGTGGCCGCGCTGGGAGAAATGGTTGAAAAAGCAATCTGGTGCCAAGGTCGCGGCGCGCTTTCCAGGCGATAACGGCAGAAAAATTCTGTCAGACGCGCCAGGGGCCTATGTAGCAAAGAAGGCAAAGCTCTGATCTGCATATGCTTTTTGTCTGATTTGAGAAAATAATGCTGCAGCGCAGAAAAACCTTGAAATGCCGCGCTGCAGCATGTATGTATTGGTGCAGATACAGAAACGCGGGCAACAATCCGCATCGCACCAAAGGAACAATGACATGACAAAGACACCTGATATGACCGCAATGATGAAAGACGTCATGGGCGCATTCCCCGTTGACACCGCGTCGATGGAAAACGCGTTCAAGACAACTGCGACGCTGAATGAAAAGCTGTCCACAGTGGCACTGACCGCGGCTGAGAAGTCTGCCGACATCTCCTCCAAGTGGACCAAAGAGACACTGACCAAGCTGGCCGACATGTCCAAAGCCAAGCAGGAACCAGCAGATTACGCCAAGGCAATGACCGACTTCGCTTCCGCTTCTGCTGAAGTTGCAGCCGAGCATATGTCCGCTTTCGCCGAAATCGCGAAAAAGGTTCAGATGGATACCGTTGAGTTGATGATGGCCGCAGGCAAGGACATGTCCGAAGATGCCACCGCAGCTGTCAAAAAAGCTTCGAGCGACGCGCAGTCCGCTGCGAAAAAAGCAACATCGAAGTAAGACCGCATTTGTCAGCCGGGCTTGCGAGCCCGCATGACACCGGAAGGGCGGGCCGCATGGTCCGCCCTTTCGTGTTTGCGCGCCCTTCCTTTTTGGCAAGTGCTGCCATAAGCTGCGTTGCAGCACGCAATTTTCGGGAAGGAAACGAACGTGGCGGACACAGACAAACCTCTGCTCATCAAGCGCTACGCAAGTCGGCGGCTCTATAACACGGAGACCAGCGATTACGTGACACTTGAAGATATCTCGGGCTTCATTCGCGATGGCCGCGAAGTGCAGATTGTGGATTTGAAATCCGGCGACGACCTCACCCGGCAATATTTGCTTCAGATCATAGCCGAACATGAAAGCCGCGGCGAATCCGTGCTGCCGGTGGCGGTGCTGACCGATCTGGTTCGCAGTTACATGTCCGGCAACGTAAGCGTGGTGCCGCAGTTTCTGCAAAGTTCATTCGATATGCTGCGTGACGGACAGACGCGGGTGATGGAAAACATGAGCTCCATGAACCCGATGGCCAAAATGCCGGGGCTGGGCGTGATGCAGGCGCAGCAAGAAGCCTTTATGAAGGCAATGACCGGTGGTTGGGGCAGTGGCGGCAAGCCCGCCAAGACCGACAAATCTGCCGGGCGCGACGAAAAGCCGACCGAGGATCTGGACGCGATCAAACGACAGCTGGCCGAATTGCAGGAAAAGCTGTCCAAGTTGAAGTAATCCGGCGGACATGGTCATGGCTGATGGCACGGTATTGGCGCGTGGCGCCTTTTTGAGCGCAGACATTCCGGCTGAGGCGCGAAGGCACAAGAAGATGCCTCCGGCGGGGATTTTGAACCATTTGGAAACGGGTCAGGCGGCCTGAACGTCGGAGACTGTGGCAAGCGCGCGCAGGATGACATCGGCCACCGCATCAAGCTCATCCAGGGTCAGGTGAACGGGCAGCCGCACGTCACAGGCACGCATCAACATGGCGCGGGTCCGGGGAAGCTCGGGCAAGTCCTCAATGAACTTCCAATTCCAGAAGGCGCGCGCGTTGTCCGAGCTTTGGCCAAAGACCTGCACCTTGACGCCCAAATCTTCGGCATGGGCGGCGAATGCGCGGATGGTGGCATCGTTCATGCCTTCGAGATTGAATTGTATCGAATCAGGTGCACGGATTTCCCCCGGCAAGGGCGCGGGCACCGTGATATGGGGTGAGCGGCGCAGACGTTTGGCCAAATAGTCATGGTTGCGCAGGCCATCCGCGATGCGGCGGGGCAGTTCGGGCAACTGGGGTCGGATGACTGCGGCCGCGAGATTTGACATGCGCAGATTATACAGTGGCAGTCGGTTCTGCCATTTGGCAAAGACATCGTGTAGAACCGGGTGCTTTTTCCAGTTATGCTCGTACGCGCCGGACATGATGATGGCGCGTGCGATCAGATCGGCGTCATCGGTGACCATAATGCCGCCTTCGCCCGAGTTGATCATTTTGTAGGATTGAAAGGAGAAGCATCCGATCATGCCGATCGTGCCGATTTTGCGCCCGTGCCACAGAGTGCCCAGCGAATGGGCCGCGTCTTCAATCACGGGGACGTTCGCGGCGTCGCACAGCGCCATGATCGCGTCCATGTCTGAGGTATGGCCGCGCATGTGGCTGATAATCACGCCGTCTATTTGCGGTAATTTCCGTGCGAAATCATCCAGATCGATGCGATAGTTCGCACCAACCTCACATAAGACCGGCTGCATGCCTGCATGGATCACGGCAGAAGGAACGGCGGCGAAGGTAAATCCGGGAAGCAGGACCTTTGCTCCCTTGGGCAAATCCAGTGCCAGAAGGGATAAGAACAACGCAGCGGAGCACGATGACACCGCAAGGGCGTAGGTGCTGCCCATCATCGTGGCGAATTCTGTTTCAAGCAGCGATACCGGTGCGCCTTCGGGCGCTGTGTACCGGAACAGATCACCGCTTTGTAGCAGGTGATCAAGCGCCTC
This sequence comes from Sulfitobacter sp., assembly GCA_024636405.1. Next base: position 6,023 of record JAGXHC010000260.1, read on the forward strand.
GCGTGCGGCAGGGGGGATTGGTTCGGCGCGGTGGATATCGGTACATGTCATATTTGGTTATCCTGAATGCTTGTTTTCAAAATCGTAAAACAAGGCAGGACCCGCACCAAGCGTTTTCTGCCGAACAAAATGTCGCGGGGATTAAGGGGTCAGACGCCGATCCGGTCGCGTGTGGCGTACCAGACCATCGCCAGTGCCAGCAGCGGATTGCGCAGCGCAGCACCACCGGGGAATGGCGCAGTAGGCACTTTTGCCATGGTGTCAAACCCATCGGATTGCCCCATGATCGCCTGGGCCATCAACGCGCCTGCGTGGGTTGCGGTGCCGACACCGTGACCGGAGTATCCGGAGGCTGACAGCATATTGGGCGCAAGTCGGGCCAGATAGGGAAAGCGTTTCATCGTGATCGCCAGCGTGCCGCCCCAAGCGTGGTCAATGCGCACGTCGCGCAGATGGGGAAAGACCACCGACATAGGCTTGCGAACTTTGGCGGCGATGTCTGACGGGAAGCGGTAACCATAGCTTTCGCCGCCTCCGAACAACAGCCGACCGTCGTGTGAAAGGCGGAAATAGTTAACCACGAAACGGCTGTCGGCGACGGCAACATCGCGTGCCAGCACATCCTTGGCCGCGTCTCCGAGCGGTTCGGTGGCGACGATGAAATTGTTGATCGGCATGACGCGCGCCGCAACTTTGCGATTTAGCCCACCCATGTAGCCGTTGCACGCCAGTACCACGTGATCCGCGATGATGTGCCCTGCGTCGGTGCGCACAGTGGCGGGGTCGACTTCGTCAATTGTATTGGCTGCGGACCCCTCGAATATGCGGACACCGGCGGCAGACGCGGCGCGCGCCAGCCCCAGTGCGAAATTAAGCGGGTGCAGATGCGCCGCCCCCATATCGAGAACGCCACCATGATAATCCGGCGACGGGCAAACCGTGCGAAACGCTTGTGCGTCCAACGGCGCGATCTGGTCATAGCCGTAGCGTGTTTGAAGCAACTCGGCGTAGGCGTGCAAATGTCGCACGTCGCTGTCGGCTGATCCGGCCCAGGCGACGCCGGGCTTAAGGTGGCAATCAATATTGTGTTTTCCGATCAGGGATTTGACCAAAGCTTTCGCATCCTGCCCCATCTCCCAAAGACGGGCGGCGGCGTCAGGCCCCACCATTTTTTCAAGCGCGTCCTGTTCGACCCGCTGGCCACTGCCCAATTGACCGCCGTTACGCCCCGATGCACCGAATCCAACGCGCTGCGCATCAATGAGAATCACGTCGCGTCCAGCCTCTGCCAGATGCAGGGCTGCCGACAGGCCCGTGTAGCCACCGCCAATGACACAGACATCTGCTTTTTGCGCACCCTTGAGCACCGGATAGGCGTCATGCGGGGTGGCCGTTGCGGCATACCAACTGTCGGGGTAGGCCCCCTTGGTGTCATTGGCGTAAAGCAGGTTCACGGTCGTCGTCTCCCTTATTGGATCCGTTCGCGTCGGAGCAAGCGCCGCGTCAGACGTTCATCAGCAAATGTTCACGTTCCCAAGGGGAGATGACCTGAAGGAACTCGTCGTATTCTGCCCGTTTCACGATGGCATAAACCCGTGCAAACTCCGGGCCCAATACATCGTGAAGGTCGGTCGCTTGTTCAAATAAATCAAGCGCTTCGCCCAGGACCTGAGGGATATCGCCGTCACCTGAATACGCATCGCCCTTGAACTCAGGCAGCGGCATTTTGCCTTCGGTCAACCCCAGATAACCGCAGGCAAGGCTTGCGGCGATGCCCAGATAGGGGTTGCAGTCCATGCCGGCCAGACGGTTTTCGACCCGGCGCGAGGCGGCGCCAGACAGCGGAACGCGGATGCCGGTGGTGCGGTTGTCGCGGCCCCATTCCAGATTGATCGGCGCCGCGTGATCTTTGACGTAGCGGCGGTAGCTGTTCACATAGGGCGCCAGCACCGCGAGTGCGTCGGGCATGTGGTTCTGCAGCCCGGCAATAAAATGCATGAAGGCTTCGGTTTCGCCGCCTTCGGGATCGGAAAAGATGTTTTTGCCCGTGTCGACATCCAAAACCGAATGATGGATGTGCATGGCGCTGCCCGGCTCGTCCGAAATTGGTTTGGCCATGAAGGTGGCATAACATTCGTGGCGCAGGGCGGCTTCGCGGATCAGGCGTTTGAAATAGAATACTTCGTCCGCAAGACGCACCGGATCGCCGTGCACGAGGTTGATCTCTAGCTGGCCAGCGCCGCCTTCTTGTGTGATCCCGTCAATTTCAAAGCCCTGCGCCTCGGCAAAGTCGTAGATGTCGTCGATTACAGGGCCAAATTCATCCACGGCGGTCATGGAATAGGCCTGTCGCGCGGCGGCGGGCCGACCGGAGCGTCCCATCATCGGCTTGATTTCATGGGCGGGGTCAAGGTTGCGCGCAACAAGGAAGAATTCCATTTCCGGCGCGACGACAGGCTCCCAACCTTTGTCTCGATAAAGCTGCACCACACGCTTGAGCACGTTGCGCGGCGAATAGGGCACGGCGGTGCCGTCACGGTCATATGCGTCGTGGATCACCTGCAGGGTCCAGTCGCCGGTCCAGGGGGCGGCGGTGGCGGTGCTCATGTCCGGACGCAGGATCATGTCTTTTTCGATAAACCCATCGGCGCCGGCCGCTTCACCCCATTCACCCGTGATGGTCTGATAGAAGATGCTATCGGGTAAGTGGAAATATTCCTGCCGCGCGAATTTGGATGCGGGCACCGCTTTGCCGCGTGCAATGCCGGGCAGGTCGGGGATGATGCATTCGACCTCATCCAAGCGTTTGCCATCAAGGTATTCCCGTGCAGCGGGTGGCAGGTCATCGGTCCAGTCGGCCATCAGGCCCTCTCTTTCTTGAAGAATGCCGCCATCTTTTCCGCAATGTCGGCGTTGTCGACAGGCGCGTCCAGCATTGTGCTGGCAGCGGCCAGTTGTGCGTCGGGAACCACACCCTTGCCGCGGGTGCGGATCAGACCGTCGATGAAATCATGCCCAAATTCCGGATGCGGCTGGATTGTCCAGATGTGGTCGTCGTACATCAGCACCGCGTTTTCACAAAAATCGGAAGACCCGACCACGCGGGCATTGTCAGGCAAATCGACAACCTGGTCCTGATGCCAGGCATTCAGCGCAAGGGTTTCGCCATCTATGTCGTATTCCGTGCGCCCAACGGACCAGCCGCCCGCGAATTTCTCGACCTTGCCGCCCATGGCCTGCGCGATGATCTGATGGCCAAAGCACACGCCAATCAAAGGGCGCTTGGCATCATGAATGTCCCGCACCAGATCTTCGAGCGGGGGGATCCAATCCAATTCTTCATAGGCGCCGTGGCGCGACCCGGTGATCAACCAACCATCGGCGTCTGTGACGGCATCGGGAAATTCCCCGTCCACAACCGACCAGATCTGAAAGTCGAAATCATGGCCATCAAGCAATTTGGTAAACATCTCGCCATAGTCACCCATTGCCTGCTTCATGTTTTCGGGTGAATGGCCGGTTTGAAGAATGCCGATTTTCATCGATTACACCGTATCGAGATAAATCTCGACCTGTTCCTGAGGGGTCAATTCCTGCATGTAATGCAGTTCCTGGCGCTTGGTCAGCACAAAGTTGCGGATCAATTCAGGCGCAAAGATACGCGCGACTTCGGGAGATGTCTCGAATGTATCGATTGCCGTTTTCCAGTCGCTGGGGATCTGCGGCAAATCGGCGGCATAGGCGTTGCCGGTGATGGGGGCGACAGGTTCCAATTCGTCCTCGATCCCGTTCATGGCAGCGCCCAGAACTGCGGCCAGCATCAGGTAGGGGTTCACATCGCCGCCCGAAACGCGGTGTTCGATCCGGCGTGCCTTGTGATTGCCCGACGGGATGCGGATGGCAGAGGTACGGTTTTCATAGGCCCATGATATGCCGGTGGGCGCGTGGGCACCCGGCACCATGCGGTCAAAGCTGTTGGCGTGCGGGCAAAACACCAGCGCACTGCCCGGCATCGCTGCCATGCAGCCTGCGACCGCATGGCGCATCACGTCGGTGCCTTCAGGGCCGCCGTTGTCAAAGACATTGTCGCCGTCACTGTCCAGCACTGAAAAATGCGTGTGCAGCCCCGAGCCGGAATAGTCTTCGTATGGTTTCGCCATGAAACTGGCGGCAAATCCGTGACGACGCGCCAGGCCCTTGACCAGCATCTTGAAAAGCCAGGCGTCATCGGCGGCGCGCAAGGCGTCATCACAATGCATCAGGTTGATTTCAAACTGACCCAGACCGGCCTCTGAAATCGCGGTATCGGCGGGAATGTCCATTTCTTCGCAGGCGTCATAAAGATCGGTGAAAAACTCATCGAACTGGTCCAGCGCCCGGATCGAAAGCGTCTCGGCCGCCTTGCGCCGTTTGCCCGATCGCGGTGACAGGGGCACCTGCAGCTTGCGACCTGAATCGTCGATCAGGAAGAACTCCAATTCGACGGCGCAGACAGGTGTCAGATCACGCTCGCGGTAGCGTTGCAGAACGGCGCGAAGCGCATGCCGAGGATCGCCGGCATAGGGGCGGCCATCCTCGTGGAACATCCAGATCGGCAGCAGCGCGGACGGCGCATCAAGCCACGGCATCGGCAGAAATCCACGCTCGGTGGGTTTCAGCACGCCGTCGGCATCGCCGGATTCAAACACCAGCGGGCTGTCATCAATGTCTTCGCCCCAGATATCAAGGTTAAGCACTGACATCGGAAAACGGGTGCCGTCCTCTACGACCTTATGAGCAAAGCGCGTGGGGATGCGCTTGCCGCGTGCCTGACCGTTCAGGTCGGCGGCAGCCACACGGATGGTGCGGACCTGCGGATGTTTACGGAGCCAGTTATTCATACGTCACCCA